>JBKOYY010000002.1:0-13364 GCA_046725615.1 Pseudomonadota bacterium | reverse complement strand
AGATTCTACTGCGGGGGCTGTCCGACGGACCCCTCACCGGGCACGCGCAGTCGACGGTGGGCATCTACCTCGGCGAATTGCGCCTGACCTACAATGCGCCAGACCCCGACCTGCCCCTGGCCGACATCGCCCGCGTGGAGGTGCTGCGGGGGCCGCAGGGTTCGCTCTACGGCGCCGGCTCGGTGGGCGGGGTGCTGCATATCGTCCCCAATCCGCCCGATCCGACCTCTGCCTACGGGCGGATCGAGGGGGCGGTGGGAGACACGCGTCATGGCGCGGCCTCGCGCTCGGCCCAAGTCATGCTCAACCGGCCGCTGCTCGACGGCGCCGCGGCGGTGAGGCTGGTCGCGTGGTCCGAGGTGGCGGGCGGCGCCATCGACGACACCGCCCGGGGCCTCGCCGACGTCGACCGCACCCGCCGCAAGGGAATGCGCCTCTCGGGCGCGTGGCGCCCGACCGACGCGGTCGCCCTGGAGACGACCTTCGTCAGTCAGTCGATCGCCACCCGTGACGCCCACTACGCCGAGGGTCCTGTCGGGTCGCTGTCGCGCGCCGCAGCCGTCGCCCAGCCGCATGACAACGACCTGCTGGCGATCTCGACCACCCTGCGCTGGACGCTGGACGGGGCGCGGCTCACCGCCACCGTGGGGGCCTTGGACCACGAGGTGAGCACCACCTACGACGCGGCGTCGGCTCCGGCCGTGCTCGTGGCGCCGGGCGCCGCCCCCCGGCGGTTCAGCGACGAGAACGAGATTCGCGGTGTGCTCGGCGAAGTCCGCGTGGAGTCCGCACGGCCGGGCCGGTTCCAATGGGTCGCGGGCGCGTTCGGCGCCCTGGGCCGCCAGCGGCTGGACGCCGACCTGCTCGCGACCGGCGGCGAGGGCTATGCCGAGGCCCGCCGCGACAACCTTCTGGAGGCGGCGCTCTTCGGCGAGGCGTCCTACGACCTGACCGACCGGCTGACGCTGACGGCGGGCGGGCGGGCCTTCGTCTCGCGGCTGGAGACGGACTCGCGCGTTTTCCTCGGCGCGCCGCTGCGCCACTTCGACGGCCGCCTCACCGACTCCGGCTTCGCACCGAAGCTGAAGCTGGTCTTCCGCCTGTCGCCGCGCGCCAGCGTCTACGCATCCGCCGCCGAGGGCTATCGCGCGGCCGGGTTCAACACCGGCGGGCCGCCCGGACAGGTGTTCGGACTGGAGGAGGGGAGCCTGCCGCTGCGGCGCTACGGCGGCGACGAGCTCTGGAGCTACGAGGCCGGGGTGCGCTGGCGCTCGGCCGACCATGCGCTGAGTGTGCGTGCGGCGGCGTTCCTGGCCGACTGGCGCGACATCCAGGCCGACCTGATCCTGCCGTCCGGCCTGCCCTACACCGCCGACTTCGGCGACGGGCGCAGCCGGGGCGCGGAGGTGGAAGCCGGCTGGCGGCGCGGCGCGCTGAACGTGGCGGTCAACGCCGTCTGGCAGGACCCGGAACTCGTCAGCCGGCCCGCCGGCCTCGCCGGCCTGCACGAGGCCAGCCTGCCGGGGATGCCGCGGGTCTCAGCGGCGGCCACGGCGGGCTACACGGCCGCGCTCGGCGAAGGCCTGAACCTCGATCTCGCCGCCAGCTACGCCTACGTGGGCCACGCCCGGCTGACCTTCGACGCCGCCACGGCGCCAAGCATGGGCGACTATTCCACCCTGCGCCTGGCCGCGACCCTGCGCGGCGGCCCGTGGGAGGCGGGGGTGAGCGTCGACAACGCCCTGGATTCCCGCGGCGACACGCTTGCGTTCGGCAACCCGTTCTCGTTCCGCGAAGGCGACCAGCACACCCCCCAGCGCCCGCGAACGATCCGGCTCACGGCCAGCCGCGCGTTCTGACGGAAAAGGGGGCGATGGCTCCCGCTAGGTCATGTTGTCGGTCATCCCGCCTGGCGATAAGCCGGAACGCACAAGAGCGGACCGGGAACTCCGGCCGCCACGACGTCTCGGCTCCCCGGGGCCGGACCGACCGCCGAGGGGGGCGCCATGACCGCGACGACCAAATATCCCAACCTGTTCGCCCCGCTCGACCTCGGGTTCACCCGGGTCAAGAACCGCGTGATCATGGGCTCCATGCACACCGGGCTGGAGGACATCCCGGGCGGGTTCGAGCGGCAGGCCGCCTATTTCTCCGAGCGCGCGCGGGGCGGCGTCGGCATGATCATCACCGGCGGCATCGGGCCGAACCGCGAGGCGGGCGGCGGCGCCAAGCTGTCGACCCCGGAGGAGGCCGCCCAACACCGGCTGGTGACGGAGGCGGTCCACGCCGCCGATCCTGACGTGAAGATCTGCATGCAGATCCTGCACGCGGGTTCGCTGGCGCGGAATCCGGACGCCGTCGCGCCTTCCGCCATCCGGGCCCGCATCGCACCGAACGTACCGAACGAGCTGGACGCCGAGGGGATCGAGAAGCAGCTCCACGATTTCGCCAACTGCGCCGCCATGGCCAAGCTGGCGGGCTACGACGGCGTCGAGATCATCGGGTCGGCCGGCTACCTGCTGTCGACCTTCCTGGTCGAGCGCACCAACCAGCGCACAGATGAATGGGGCGGCACGTGGGAAAAACGCATGCGCTTCCCCGTGGAGGTGGTGCGGCGGGTTCGTGAGGCGGTCGGCCCCGACTTCATCCTCATCTTCCGCATCTCGGCCATGGACATGCTGCAGGGCGGCCTGGCCTGGGACGAGGTGGTCAGCCTGGGCAAGGCCGTGGTGGAGGCAGGAGCCAACATCGTCTCCACTCACTTCTGCTGGCACGAGGCCCAGGTCCCGACGATCGCCACCATGGTGCCCCGCGCCGCCTTCGCCGGCGTCACCGGACGGCTGCGCAAGGAACTCGGCGTTCCGATGATCACCAGCAACCGCATCAACATGCCCGAGGTGGCCGAAGCGGTGCTGGCGCGCGGCGACGCGGACCTCGTCTCCATGGCGCGGCCCATGCTGGCCGACCCCGATCTGGTGAAGAAGACGCTCGAGGGGCGGGAGGACGAGATCAACACCTGCATCGGCTGCAACCAGGCCTGACTCGACCACACCTTCACCGGTCGGCTCACGAGCTGCCTGGTGAACCCGCGCGCCTGCCGCGAGACCGAGCTGAACTATCCGAAGACCGCCGCGGCCAAGCGGATCGCCGTGGTCGGCGCTGGCCCGTCGGGTCTCGCCTACGCCACCGTGGCCGCCGAGCGCGGCCACAGGGTCACCCTCTTCGACGCCGCCTCCGAGATCGGCGGCCAGTTCAACCTGGCCCGGCGGATCCCGGGCAAGGAGGAGTTCGACGAGACCCTGCGCTACTTCCGCCGCCGGCTCGAGGTGCTGGGCGTCGAGGTGAAGCTGAACACCCGGGTGTCGGCCGACGACCTCAAGGCAGGCTACGACGAAGTGATCGTCGCCACCGGCATCGAGCCCCGCACCCCCGACCTGCCCGGCATCGACCACCCGAAGGTGGTCGGCTACATCGACGTCATCCAGGGCCGGAAGCCGGTTGGCCAGAAGGTGGCGATCATCGGCGCCGGGGGAATCGGCTTCGACGTGGCCGAGCTGATCACCCACGCCGGGACCTCCGCCTCCCTCGACATCGACGTCTTCGCCAAGGAGTGGGGCATCGACTTCGTCAACCACCCGCGCGGCGGTGTCACCGGCGTCACCCCGGTGGTCGCCAGCTCGGGCCGCGACGTGACCCTGATGCAGCGCAAGACCGACGCCGTCGGCAAGGGCCTCGGCAAGACCACCGGCTGGACCCACCGCCTCACGCTGCAGCGGCGCGGCGTGAAGATGCTCAACGGCGTCGAGTACCTGAAGATCGACGACGCCGGCCTGCACGCCCGCGTAGGCGACCAGCCGACGCTGTTCGAGGTCGACACCGTGATCGTCTGCGCCGGCCAGACCCCGAAGCGCGACCTCTATGACCAACTCGTCAAGGCGGGCGTGAAGGCCACCCTGGTCGGCGGCGCCTACGAGGCCGCAGAACTGGACGCCAAGGCGGCGATCAACCAGGCGTGCGAGCTCGCGGCGGCGGTCTGAGGCCGGGGAGCGCGGACTGGGCGGGATGCCGATCTGGCGCTCTTGCGCCGGAGGTGCTCTGCGATTCCTCCCGATCGAACTCCCAACCAGACGGAGGTCGAAGCGGCACGCCTGACCCTCATCGGGCCGGGCATTCGAAGCCCATTCACCATAGTGGGCGAGGCGATGAGCCATGGGCGGCCTCAGAATGTTCCCGATCTGTGCTTGACAAGCTGGGGCACTTGTGCACTTGGGATGGCAAATCACCGCCGCTGAAGGCGCGAGTTGGCGGCCTCGGAGCCGCCGCAGGGACGGTCATGTATGCACCTACTGACGAGGGGGAAAACCGATGACCATTCGTCAGAACGTCCAGTTTTGCTCCGCCTTTCCCCATGATGCCGACGACGAGCTTGAGCTGCAGGCGGGCCGCAACATTGCGGAGGCTCTGAAGACGGCCCTGAGGCAGCGGGGCTACCGGGTGTCCGAGCCGATCAACGGGGGCGATCATGGCTGGGAGTTGGACATCTGGCGCGGGCGCAAGCGCATCTGGCTCCAGATCAGCGTGTTTGCCGCCGATGAATGCTATCTTGAAACGGAAAACATGACGTTCTGGCTGTGGCCAGATCGGGAGCTGTTCCGGGCCTTCCTGAGGGATCTGCAGAGCGTTCTCGCAGAAGACAGCAGGTTTCGCGTAACAGGCTGGTACTCAAGGGTCGCCTCGGACTCCGCCATAGAGCTGGCGGATGGACCGTTGACGCCTTAGGCCGCACAGCGTCCAGCGTGGGTGTTCATGGAGCGACCGGTGCGGTCGCCGTTGATCGCCAAAGGGGCGCGGGAGCCGGCGGTCGTTGTGGGCGACAGGTTCCTGCGCGAACCGCGGCGGAAAACTTGAGATTGCCTGTAAACGTGGCCTCCGCGAGACCGTCACGGCTCCCGATTGGCGGCGGCGGACCCCTTCGCTGGCACGAACAATGCGCTGGTCGCGCCCTCACCTGACGGTTCTGGCGGCGCAGGGCGCGGTAATCGCGGGAGAACTTCAGGCCCTTCGCGCCGGTAGACCCGTTGCTGAGCCTGAGTGGCGGAGAGAGAGGGATTCGAACCCTCGATAGGCTTTCACCTATACACGCGTTCCAGGCGTGCGCCTTCAACCACTCGGCCACCTCTCCACGCCGCGCGGGACGAGTGGGGCCCCGGCGGAAGGCGCGCAATATAGTCAGGACGCCCCAGGGGGCAAGCGCTCGATGGTCGCGCTCGCGAACGCCGCGTTATAGTGGGTCCGTGCCCCGCCGGTAGATGCGCCACGGCCTGCTTGCGCCTATCTAAGGGGCCGCCCGATCCGGAGACCGCCATGCTGTTCGCCAAGAAGCCGCTCGACCTGCCCACCGCCGCCGACGCCCTGCCCGGGCGCGCGCACGCCATCCCCACCGCCGAGACCCACTTCGTCAACGGCCACCCGCTGAAGGGGCCGTACCCCGAAGGGCTGGAGGTCGCCTATTTCGCCATGGGCTGCTTCTGGGGCGTCGAGCGGAAGTTCTGGCAGGTCCCAGGCGTGTGGGTGACCGCGGCCGGCTACCAGCAGGGGCCGACGCCGAACGCCACTTACGAGGAGGTCTGCTCGGGCCGCACCGGTCACGCGGAGTCGGTGCTGGTGGTGTTCGATCCGAAGGTCGTCGCCTATGCCGACCTCCTGAAGCTGTTCTGGGAGAACCACGACCCGACCCAGGGCATGCGCCAGGGCAACGACATCGGCACCCAGTACCGTTCGGGTATCTATGTCACCAGCGACGCCCAGGCCGCCGCCGCCGAGGCCTCGCGCGAGGCGTACCAGGCCGAACTGTCCCAGCGTGGCTTTGGCCGGATCACCACCGAGATCCAGCCCGCCGAGCCGTTCTACTTCGCCGAGGACTATCACCAGCAGTACCTGGCGAAGAACCCGAACGGCTACTGCGGGATCGGCGGCACGGGTGTCACCTGCCCGATCGGCGTCGGCGTCAGCGCCTGATCCCTAGGGCATGACCCGCGAGGAGGTTGAGGCCTGCGCGCTGGCGCTGCCCGCGGCGACCAAGGTCGTCCAGTGGGGCGGCTCGGACGTCTACAAGGTGGGCGGCAAGGTGTTCGCCGTCTGCGGCCTGCAGGGTGGCCTCGCCTTCAAGGTCAGCGAGATCGGCTTCCTGGTGCTCACCGAGGACAGCGGCCCGGCGCGCCAGGCGCCGTATTTCGCCAAGGGCCACTGGGTCGTAGTCGACCTGGACGATCTCGACCCCGAGGACGCCAGCGGCTGGCTCGCCACCGCCCATAGCCTGATCGCTGCCAAGCTCACCCGCGCGGCGCGGGCGGAACTGGGGCTGTAGCCGATCCGTCGGCGCTCGGCGGCGTGGCGGCGCCCGAGGCGCGCTGTTCGAGCAACCGTCGGAAATCGTGGACCGCTGCGGCCGCCGGCGAGCGCCTCTGGCGCCAGAACAGCAGGGCGATCGCGCCGACGGTGGCGGTCATGAAGGCGACCGGGCCGAACAGCCAGGCGGCGGCGGCCAGGGCGAAGTAATATCCCCGAACACCGGAATTGAACGATCCCAGGGCGGGATTGAGCAGCCGGGCAAGCACTGCGCCGAACTCCGCGCGCTCGCTCGCGTCCAGCGGATCGGGCGTCGCGCCCATGGCGGCCAGGCAGTAGTTGAGCTGGCGGATCGACCAGATGAAGTCCAGCAACCCTCGCGCCAGAGTGACCAGGACGAGCGCGAGCTGGACTTCGAACAGCAGGCGCGACGACGTCTTCACGACCTCCAGCGCCGAAACCGAGCGGAACGTCGCATCCCCGCCGAACAGGGCGCCGGCCGCGGCCGCGATCAGCAGCAGGTTTGATGAGGCGAAGAAGGAAGCCGAGTTCAGGGCATGGCCCAGGAGCTGGCCGTCCATCAGCCGCGGATCGCGCCCGGTCATGACCGTCATCCAGGCGCCGCGGATGACCGTCATGTCTGTGTTCAGCACGCCGCCCCGGCGTTTGCCGAAAGCGGTCAGCAGCGGCTCGTAGAAGACCCACGCGACCGCGAAGGCAGCCAGGGCGATAAGGTCCAGGGTCTGCACTCAGTCCTCGAGGATCAGGCTGTGCTTGCGGGTGTCGGGCAGCAGGAAGACGATCAGGAACGCGATGGCCATGGCGGCGGCCACATAGATGTAGAAGCCGCTCTCGGCGCCGATGCTCTTGAACCACAGCGCCATGGCCTCCGCGGTGCCGCCGAAGATGGCGGCGCTGAGGCCATAGGGCAGGGCCACGCCCAGCGCCCGGATGTTGGCGGGGAACAGCTCGGCCTTCACCACCGCGCTCACGGCGTTGTAGCCCGACATCAGGAAGATCATCAGCGAGACCAGGGCGAACGCCAGCCACGCGTTGTCGGTGCCGGCCAGTGTCGTCATCACCGGATAGGTCGCCAGCGCCCCGCCGCCGAAGGCGATCCACAGCGTGGCCTTGCGGCCCAGGTGGTCGCTCAGCCAGCCGAAGAGGGGCAGGGCGAAGAGATAGACCACCAGTCCACCGGCCGTGATCGCCGTGGCCATGGAGTCGGAGAAGGACGCCGGGTGGTCCTTCGCGGTCAGGAACTTCGGCATGTAGGTGGTGAAGGCGTAGAAGGCGAGCGAGCCGCCGGCGGTGAAGCCGAAGATGGTCAGCGTCTGCTTCGGGTAGCGCAGGAACAGCATCATGGTCCGAGCCCGCTCGGCGCCGGAGGCGCGGGCGTTTTCGTAGGACTGGCTCTCGTCCATCCGGCTGCGGATCCAGAACACCACCACGGCCATGGCCGCGCCGATGAGGAAGGGGATGCGCCAGCCCCAGGCTTCCAGCTCGGGCTTGGCCAGGGTCGCCTGCATCAGCGACAGCACGCCCAGGGCGATCAGCTGGCCCAGCACCATGGTCACGAACTGGAAGCTGGACCAGAAGCCGCGTCGGCGCCGGCCCGCCATCTCGGAAAGGTAGGTGGCGCTGGCGCCGTACTCTCCGCCCACCGACAGGCCCTGGAGGATCCGCGCGATCACCAGCAGGATCGGCGCGGCGATGCCGATGGTCTCGTAGCCCGGCAGCACGGCGATGATCAGCGAGCCGCCGCACATCAGCGCCACGGCGGCGGTGAGCGCCGTGCGGCGACCGGCGTGGTCTGCGTAGAGACCCATCAGCCAGGCGCCGAGCGGTCGGGCGAAGAAGCCCACGGCGAAGACGGCCATGGTTTTCAGGAGGCCTGCCAGGTCGTCGTCGCCGGGGAAGAAGTGGCGCGAGAAATAGACCGCGAAGACCGAGTAGACGAACCAGTCGTACCACTCGACCAGATTGCCCGAAGAGCCCCCCAGGATCGCACGGAAGCGCTGGCCGGCCGTGAGGCCGGGCGTCAGCGCTTCCGGCGGAACCTGTGTGTCGACCCCGGTTTCCGTCGCCGTCATGCATCCCCCCAACGCGTTGGAGGCGGATGCTAGAGCACGATGCGGCCGGGCGGAATCGCCTGACCGCCGAATCCTGCCCTCATCTCAGGTCAGACGCGGGGCCGGCGCTCTACAGTCTGCCCATCACGACGAGGATGATGATGATGATCAGCACCAGGCCAAGGCCGCCGCTCGGGAAGTAGCCCCAGCTACGTGAATGGCCCCAGGTGGGCAGCGCCCCGATCAGCAACAGGATCAGGATGATGATCAGGATGGTCCCGAGGGACATGCGGCTCTCCTCCAGTCCCCCGACCTCGACCGACACAAACGTGCGCGGCCAAGCTTGGGTTCCGGAGGCGCCGCCGGGCGCGGGTCAGTCCGCAGCGTCGGCGGTGTGCAGCCGCTGGTTCCGGTCGGTGACCTGGAGGGCGTACATCAGGCCGATCCAGCCGCCCTTGATGCGCGGCAGGGCCAGCAGCATCACGGTCGCCAGCACCGTCAGGATCAGCGGCAGCGAGTAGAGCGGGTTCGTCTCCCAGACGATCGGGAACAGCAGCATCGGCCCCACGATCAGGTGGCCGGTCAGTAGGATCGTCAGATAGGCGGGGCCGTCATCGGCCGGATACTGCGCCAGGGGATGGGCGCAAGCCTGGCAGGTGGGCTCCACCTTTAGGTAGCGGCCGAACACGCGGCCCTTGCCGCACGCGGGGCAGTGGTGGGCGAGCCCGCGCCCGATCGAACGAAAGAGGGGGTAAGCGATCTCGGCCATGCCCGCCATATGCGCCTTCGCAGCCGCGATAGGAAGGGCGCCGCATCGTCGCGGCGCCCGATAGTTCTAGCGCTTGGCGTCTTCGGCCGCACCGGTGACTGCGCGGCCGGCGGCCTGCGCATCCTTGCCGAGGCCGGAGACGGTGTTGCAGCCCGAAACCATGAGCGCGGCGGCGGCCGCGGCGAAAACGATGAGCTTGCGCATGGCTTGTCCTTCCTGAGGCGATGGACGTGAAGTCCCTTGCGCCGCTTGTCTAGTCAAGCTTGCGGCGGGATTGCGGCGCTCGCCGCCAACCGTTGCAGCCGCGCTTCCATCCGCCGCACGTGGCTGCCGGGCCAGTAGTGGCGCCCGCAGGCTGGGCAGATCCGGAACGGCCCCTCGCCGCGGCGGGCCCGGTCGGGCATGCCGCCGAGCTCCTCGTCGGTGACGTCCCGCAGGCGCGCGTTGTCCATGACGCAGCGGCTGAATGGAGCGTGGTTCCAGTCCAGCAGAACCTCTCGCGACAGGCCGTGCGCCTCTGCCTCCACGCCCCAGCCATGGACGAGCACCGATTCCTCGGCCGCGGCGGCCAGCCGCTTGTCCCGCGTCAGCAGGATGCGGCCCTCGCGGCGGGCCAGCTTCACCAGTTCGGCGTCGGGTTCGCCGTCTGCGGCCAGGTAGGTGTCGTAGCCCGCGGCCCTCAGCAGCCGCGCCAGGCGCACCAGCATCTCGTCGCACAGGAAGCGCATGACGTCGAAATCCGCTCAAGGATCAGGCGTTCCGCGCCAAGGGGTCATTGCGCTGCAACATAAACTCGTAGAATGGGTTTTGCAGTGCGAAGAGTACCCGGGCCCACTCTGGCCCATTCCGGAGCAGTGTGATGATCGAGATGCGTACTTTCCCCGGTCTGTTCGTCGGCCAGCGCAAGCTGCTAACCGCCGAGGAAGCCGCCCGCGAGGAGGGCGGCTCGCGCTTTGCCTGTGGCGGCTGCGGCCAGGAACTGCTCCGCGCCGACCGCGCGTTCCTCAACGACGTGGTCGTGAAATGCCGCTGCGGCGAGTTCAACCAGCTCTGACCGGCAGGGGCCAACAGCCCCGCGTCTAGACGTGCAGGCGCACCGGCAGGTCGGTGTAGCCCTGCACGAAGTTCGACAGCACCCGCACCGGCTCGCCCACCACCTCGACGTGGCGGAAGCGTTTCAGGATCTCCTCCCAGAGAATCCGGAGCTGCAGTTCGGCGACGCGGTTGCCCATGCAGCGGTGGATGCCGAAACCGAACGACATGTGGTGGCGCGGCCGCTCGCGGTCGATGATGAAGCGGTCCGGTTCGGCGATCACCGTCTCGTCGCGGTTGCCCGAGACGTACCACATCACCACCCGGTCGCCCTTGCGGATGGTCTGGCCCTGGAACTCCACGTCCCGGGTCGCGGTGCGCCGCATGTGGGCCAGCGGGGTCTGCCAGCGGATGATTTCGGGCACCAGCGAGGTGACGAGCGACGGGTCGGCCTTCAGCTTCTCGTACTCGGCCGGGAACATGTTCAGGGCCAGGACGCCACCGCTGATCGAATTGCGCGTGGTGTCGTTGCCGCCGACGATCAGCAGCATCAGGTTGCCCAGGAACTGCATCGGATCGTCGACCATGTCCTTCGTCTCGGGCGCATGCGCCAGCAGTGAGATGAAGTCGAACTTCGGCGGCTGGGCCGCCCGCTCGCGCCAGAGGCGCGTGAAGTACGTCAGGCATTCGCCCAG
Organism: Pseudomonadota bacterium; assembly: GCA_046725615.1. Classification (GTDB taxonomy): domain Bacteria; phylum Pseudomonadota; class Alphaproteobacteria; order Caulobacterales; family Caulobacteraceae; genus Phenylobacterium. The sequence continues at coordinate 2,448 of JBKOYY010000002.1, read as the reverse complement.
GATCCGCTCGCGCTCGGCCATGTCGGCCTGCACGCCCACGGTCTCGGAGGTGGTGGTCACGTCCGACCAGTAGGGCAGGAGCCGCCGGTCCTCCCACGGGAAGTCAAACAGCGTCGCCAGCATCTGGGTGGTCAGCTCGATCGAGACCCGATCGACCCAGTTGAACGTCTCGCCCGTCGGCAGGCCGTCGAGGATCGTCCCGACCCGGTCGCGGATCAGGAGTTCCAGGTCGGCCAGCCGCTTCGGCGCCACGGCTGGTGAGGCGACCTTGCGCTGCACGTCGTGCACCGGCGGGTCCATGGCGATGAACATCGGCGGGGCGAACCCCTCCGGGTTGTCGCCGATGACGATGTCGCGGTTGGACGAGAAGACCTCGTGGTTGGTGTCGACCGCCACGATGTCGTCGAAGCGCGTGATCGACCAGTACGGCCCGAACATGCTCTCGCGGGTGTAGTGGACCGGGGCTTCCTGCCGCAGCCGGCGAAACCACTCGTGGTGCGCTCCGGACTGGAACAGTTCCGCCCGGCTCGGGTCGAGGCTCTCCAGCGGCAGCGACCAAACCTCGGCGCCGGGGGCCAGCCCTGCGTTACCGTCCATCCCATCCTCCCAGAGTATCGTTGTTATTTTGAGGCAGCCTATGCCTGGGAGGGCGGGATTCAACAGGCTTGAGTGACGCGGCTCAGTCCTCGAGCGCGTAGCCGAGCTTCAGGGCGACCTGGAAGTGGGCGACCTTTCCGTCCTCCACATGTCCGCGGGTCTCGATGACCTCGAACCAGCGGATCTGGCGGCGGTTCTCGCTCGCCTTGGCGATCGCCTGGCGGATGGCGTCGTCGATCGAGGTCTGCGACGTGCCGACGATCTCGCTGACGCCGTAGGTCTGGTCCTTGGTCATGGGCGTTCCTCTCTGGCTATGGAGAGAGGAAGCGCCGGGAACGGCGACGGTTCCCGTCAGTCCGCGTCCATCTTCAGTGCGGCGATGAAGGCTTCCTGCGGGATCTCGACCTTGCCGAACTGGCGCATGCGCTTCTTGCCCTCCTTCTGCTTGTCGAGGAGCTTGCGCTTGCGGGTGGCGTCGCCGCCGTAGCACTTGGCCGTCACGTCCTTGCGCAGGGCGCGGACGGTCTCGCGGGCGATGATCCGGCCGCCGATCGCCGCCTGGATCGGGATCTGGAACATGTGCGGCGGGATGAGTTCCTTCATCTTCTCCACCATGCCCCGGCCGCGGGTCTCGGCCCGGTCGCGGTGCACCAGCATGGAGAGGGCGTCCACCGGCTCGGCGTTGACCAGGATCGACATCTTCACCAGGTCGCCGACCCGGTACTCCTCGATCGAATAGTCGAAGCTGGCGTAGCCCTTCGAGATCGACTTCAGGCGGTCGTAGAAGTCGAAAACGACCTCGTTCAGCGGCAGGTCGTAGACCACCATGGCGCGGTTGCCGACGTAGCTGAGTTCGCGCTGCACGCCGCGGCGGTCCTGGCACAGCTTGATGATCGAGCCGAGGTATTCGTCGGGGGTGAATATCGTCGCCTTGATCCAGGGCTCGGCGATAGAGTCGATCTTCACCGGGTCAGGCAGGTCGGCCGGGTTGTGCAGCTCGATCTCGTCGCCGTTGGTCATCTTGACTCGATAGACCACCGAGGGGGCGGTCGCGATCAGGTCGAGGTCGAACTCGCGGGAGAGGCGCTCCTGGATGATCTCCAGGTGCAGTAGGCCCAGGAAGCCGCAGCGGAAGCCGAAGCCGAGCGCGGCGCTGGTCTCCATCTCGTAGGTGAAGCTGGCGTCATTCAGGCGCAGGCGGCCGATGGCGGCGCGCAGGTCCTCGAAGTCGGCGGCGTCCACCGGGAACAGGCCGCAGAACACCACCGGCTGCACTTCGCGGAAGCCGGCCAGCGGCTTGTCGGTCGGCTTCTTCTCGTCGGTGATGGTGTCGCCGACGGCGGCGTGGGCCACCTCCTTGATCGAGGCGGTGATGTAGCCGACCTCGCCGGGGCCCAACTCGGCCATATCGGTCTGCTTGGGTCGGAACACCCCCAGACGGTCGATCTGGTACTGGGCGCCGGTCTGCATCATCTGCACCTGCTGGCCGACCTTCAGCACCCCGTCGAACACCCGCACCAGCACCACCACGCCCAGGTAGGCGTCGTACCAGGCGTCGACCAGCAGGGCCTTCAGCGGGGCGTCGCGGTCGCCCTTGGGCGGGGGCAGGCGGTGGACGATGGCCTCCAGCACCTCGTGGATGCCGACGCCGGTCTTGGCCGAGGTCAGGACCGCGTCGGAGGCGTCGAGGCCGATGACGTCCTCGATCTGCTGGCGCACCCTGTCCGGTTCGGCGGCGGGCAGGTCGACCTTGTTGAGCACCGGCACGATCTCGTGGTCGTGGTCGATGGCCTGGTAGACGTTGGCCAGCGTCTGGGCCTCGACGCCTTGGGAGGCGTCGACCACCAGGAT
>JBKOYY010000062.1:0-30656 GCA_046725615.1 Pseudomonadota bacterium | reverse complement strand
GGCCTCGGCATTGCAACGATGCCGGTAATGCTGCGCTATTCCTGCGTGACCGCCGTTCACACGCTGTGGCTGGCGGCGCGCGTCCGCGGCATCGGGATGGGTTGGGTCTCGATCCTCGAGCCGCATGCCGTTCACGAAATGCTGGACGTGCCTGCACAATGGTCGCTGATTGCGCTGCTGTGCATCGGCTATCCGGCCGAGGAATCCGACACGCCCGAACTGGAACGACGCCGCTGGCAGTCCAGAGGCTCGCTGGCCGAGCGACTGTTCGAGCGATGACCTTGCCCAAGGAGCAGAAGACATGTTGACCTCTGTCGAAGACGGCCCGGCCGTCGTGGCGTGTAACACCTGTCGCCACAGCGGGGACGCGCGGGAAGACGGCACGGGCGCACGCGGCGGTGCGCAGCTGGTGGCTGCCTTGCGTGCGGTTCGGGAAAGCAATCCCCGCTATGCCGGGATCGCCGTTCAGGAGATGCCCTGCCTGTTCGCATGCACCGAATTCTGCACGGTGCATCTGCGTGCGCCGGGCAAGGTCGGCTATGTGCTCGGTCGCTTCACGCCGGACGCGGCGGCGGCCGCCGCGATACTCGACTATGCGGTCGAATATGCCGCGAGCGAGCACGGCCGCGTTCCGTTCAAGCAGTGGCCGCAGGGGGTGAAGGGGCATTTCATCACGCGCACGCCGCCGCCGGGATACGTGGCCAAATGAACGGCTTCGCGTCCGTCGCGGCGTTCGAGGCGGGGCTCGCCGCGCTTCCTGCTTGCGACGAAACCGCTGTGGCCGCCGCGCGTGCGCGGCAGGGCGAACTGACCAAGCCGCCGGGCTCGTTGGGACGTCTGGAAGATATCGCAGCATTCCTCGCCGGATGGCAGAATAATCCGCGGCCGGTCATTGAGCGCGCACGCGCTGCGATCTTTGCTGGCAATCATGGGTTCGCTGTCCACGGCGTAAGCGCCTATCCCACCAGCGTCACCGCCGCGATGGTCGAGAATTTCCGCACAGGAGGCGCGGCCATCAACGCGCTCGCGGGCGCCGCAGGGCTGGACCTGAAGGTTGTCGCGCTCGACCTCGACCGGCCGACAGCCGATTTCACCATCGCCCCCGCCATGGAGGAGGATGATTGTCTTGCGGCTTTGTCGGCCGGCGCTCGGGTGGTCGCGCCGGATCTGCATCTGCTGGTCGTCGGTGAAATGGGGATCGGCAACACGACCGCCGCCGCCGCGCTGTGCGCGCACAGCTTCGGGGGCACTCCAGCCGATTGGGTCGGCCCAGGCACCGGCGTTGACCAGACCGGCATCGCTCGCAAGGTCCGGGTCGTGCAGCAAGCGCTGACCTGTCATGCGGCCGCGCCCCGCACGCCGTTTGAGACGTTGCGGCGGCTGGGCGGGCGCGAAATAGCGGCGGTGGCCGGTGCTGTGCTGGAGGCGCGTCGACGGCGCATAACCGTGGTGCTTGACGGCTTCATCACCTGCGCCGCCATCGCGCCGCTCGCGACCGCAGTGCCGGCCATCGTCGATCATTGTATCGCGGGGCATTGCTCGGCCGAGCCGGGCCACGTCCAACTGCTGCGCCACCTGCGTCTCTCGCCGTTGCTTGATCTGGGGATGCGGCTGGGCGAGGGCAGTGGCGCCGCCGTTGCGGTGCAGGTCATCCGATCCGCCGTCGCCGCGCATGCGCAGATGGCAACCTTCGCGGAAGCCGGTGTCGCAAGCGCCAGATGAGCGGTTTCGTCGTCCATCTCATGCGCCACGGAGCGCCCACTACACCGGGGCTTCTGCTTGGCCGGACGGATATGCCCCCGACGCGGGCAGGGGTCGACGCCTGCGTGGCGCAGGTGGCCGACCTGTCGTTCGGGGCGATCGTTGCGTCCGACCTGCAACGCTGCGCCCTGACCGCGGCGGAGATCGGCGCGATGCGGGGCATGCCTAGCGGCGTCGACCGGCGCTGGCGCGAACTGGATTTCGGAGACTGGGACGGCCTGGCGCCGTCACAGCTCGATAGCGACGCGTTGGGCGCCTTCTGTGACGACCCCGACGCGAACCCGCCACCTGGCGGCGAGCACTGGTCCTCGCTCGTCGCGCGGGTTGCTTCGGCAATCGACGGCATCGCAGCCGACGCGCGCGCAGGCGATACGCTCGTCGTCACCCACGGCGGCGCGATCCGCGCGGCCTTGGCTAGTTTGTTCGGGTTCGAGCAACCCCAGCTATGGTCGTTCGCGCTCCCCTACGCTGCCGTTGTCAGCCTGAGGATTTGGCCGGGATCGCCTCGCACTGCGCAAATCGTAGGGCTGTGGGCATGAAGGGCCTCATCATCGCGATCCAGTTCCTCACGCGCCTCCCGACCCCGCGTATCGAAGTAACCTCGGCTGGATTCATCGCATCAATGCGGTGGTTCCCGGCAGCGGGTGCGTTGATCGGCCTCGTGGTGGCGGCGGCAGCTTGGGCCGGCGCGATGATCGACAACTGGACGGGCGCGCTCGTGGCGCTGGCGGCCTGGGTTTTGGTCACCGGCGCGCTCCATCTCGACGGCCTTGCCGATGTCGCAGATGCCCGCGGTGCCGCGCACAAGGACCGCGACCGGATGCTGGCGGTGCTCGCCGATCCGCACGTCGGCAGCTTCGGCGTGACCGCGATCGGCCTGCAACTGATCGCCAAGCTGGTCCTGCTCCATGCCGTTGTCGACCTCGGCCGCTTTGTCGCGCTCGCCTGTGTGCCGTTCGTAGCGAGAGTCGCGCCGCTCTTCTGGTCTCGGCTGATCACCCCGCTCCATGAGGGGCTGGGCGCGCGGTTTCGTGGGGCGATCCGGCCGGTCCATCTCGTGGCATGGTCGATGGTCCTGATTTGTGCAGCATGGTTCGTCCCCGCGCTCCTCGTCTTCATCCCCTGCGTTGCGCTGTGGGGCTTGTGGGTTGATCGGCGCTTGGGCGGCATTTCCGGCGATGCTCATGGTGCGGGTATCGAACTGGTCGAGACCGTCCTGCTGTTCGCGATCGTGGCGCAGGCTGCGCTGTGAGGGACAGCCGCTGGACATGGCATGGTGGCGGCATCGCGGCGGCGCGTGCCCATTTCGACGAAGGGCCCGATGCCTGGCTAGACCTCTCGACCGGCATCAATCCGCATGCGTGGCCCGGTGCCGACGCCATCAGCATCGACTGGCGCAGTTTGCCGGACGAGCATGGCCTGCGCGGTCTCGAGCAAGCCGCAGCCGCGCACTTCGGCTGCGATGCGGGCCACGTCTGCGCCGTTCCGGGGACGGAGGTCGGCCTGCGGCTTGCCGGAGCGCTTCTCCCGCGGCCCGTCTTCCACCTGGTGCCGACGTACCGGACGCACGGCGAGATGGTGGCGGAGAGCCTGCCCCTGCCGATCGAAGAGGTTGCAGCGGCCGACGGCGCAACGTTGGTTCTCGCCAATCCCAACAACCCCGACGGACGCCTGCTCGGCCGCGACGCGCTGATAGACCTGCTCGCCCGGCGGCGACGGACAGGGTGGCTCGTGCTCGATGAAGCCTTCGCCGACTGTCATCCGGAGCTGAGCCTCGCCAGTGAGATCAACGACCGCCGGCGGCTCCTGATCTTCCGCTCGTTCGGCAAGTTCTTCGGCCTTGCAGGGCTCCGCCTCGGGTTCGTGCTCGGCCCGCGCGACGTGATCGGACAGCTTCGCCAGCGGCTCGGCGCGTGGCCGGTTTCGGCGGCAGCAATCGCCATCGGCACCGCCGCCTATCGCGACGCCGACTGGACATGCGGGATGCGCACGCGCCTCGTGCGGGAAGCCGAGGCGCTCGACGCCGGGCTGCTCGGCCTCGGCTATACCGCCGTCGGCGGATGTCCGCTGTTTCGGTTGATCGAGTGCAGCGCTGCGCACCCGCTGTTCGAACGCCTGGCAGGCCGATCGATCCTGACGCGCCCGTTCGACGCGCAGCCAGGCTGGCTCCGGATCGGCTTGCCCGGCAGTGACGAAGGCTTGGCGCGCCTGCTTGCGGCGATCACTGGTCGTGGCTGATCCCGTCGCACTCGCGGCACTGGCCTTCGATGCGGCCGTGGGCTGGCCGACGGCGCTTTATCGCCGCGTCGGCCATCCGGTAGGCCTGTTCGCAAGGATGATCGCGGCGTGCGAGCGCAGGTGGAATCGCCCGCAACTGGGCGCGCAGCGGCGCCGCATTCTCGGCGTGTTCACGGTTGTCATCCTGATCGCCGTCGTGGCGGGAGGAGCGACGCTCCTTCACCTGCTCGTCGAGCGCCTGCTCGGGTCGCTGTGGTGGATCGGCGTCGCCCTGCTGTCATGGCCCGCGCTCGCGCTGCGCAGCCTCTACAATCATGTCCTACCGGTCGCGGCCGCGCTTCGCGGCGGCGATCTGGAGGGCGCACGCCAGGCCGTGTCGATGATCGTGGGCCGCGACACCAGCACCCTCGACGAGGCAGGGGTTGCGCGTGCGGCGATCGAAAGCCTTTCGGAAAGCTTCTGCGACGGCATCGTCGCGCCGATGTTCTGGCTGCTTGTCGCCGGCCTGCCCGGTGTCTGGGCGTACAAGGCGATCAACACCGCCGACAGTATGATCGGGCATCGCGAGGAGCGCTGGCGAGCGTTCGGATGGGCGGCAGCGCGGACGGATGATCTGCTCAACCTCGTACCGGCGCGTATAGGTGGGGTCATCATCTGCGTGGCCGGGCTCGGGGGGTGGAAGACGCTGTGGCGCGATCATGCGCGACACGCTTCTCCCAATGCGGGCTGGACCGAGGCGGCGATGGCAGGGGCGCTCGACCTGCGTCTCGCTGGGCCGGTCCTCTACGATGGGCTGGTCTCGCATAAAGAATGGATCGGCGACGGGCGTGTCGCGGCGGATGCCGACGATGTAGCGCGCGCGCTGCGGGTGTATGTTCGCGCGTGCCTGTTGCTCGCGCTGTTGGTTGCCGGTGCTGCGTGGGGAGGATATCGATGGGTGCCCTGATGCTGCAAGGCACGGGATCGGACGTCGGCAAATCGGTGCTGGCCGCTGGGCTCTGCCGCGCCCTTGCGAACCGCGGCCTTACGGTGCGCCCCTTCAAGCCGCAGAACATGTCGAACAACGCGGCCGTTACTGTCGATGGGGGCGAGATCGGCCGGGCACAGGCGCTCCAGGCGATCGCCTGCCGTGTCGAGCCGCACACCGACATGAACCCGGTGCTGCTCAAGCCGCAGGCCGATCACACCTCGCAGCTTGTCGTCCACGGCCGGGTGCGGGGCGCCATCGGCGCCGACTACAGACAAAAGCGGGGTGCGCTTCTCCCCGACGTGCTCGCGAGTTGGGAGCGTCTGCGCGCGCAATGCGACATTGTCGTCGTGGAGGGTGCGGGCTCGCCGGCGGAGATCAACCTGCGCAGCGGCGACATCGCCAACATGGGCTTCGCGCGCGCGGCGCAGGTGCCCGTCGTGCTGGTCGGGGACATCGACCGTGGCGGCGTGATTGCTGCGCTGGTAGGGACCCGTACCGTGCTCGACCCGGCAGACGCGGCGATGATCCGGGGTTTCATCATCAACAAGTTCCGCGGCCGAGCGGCGCTGTTCGAGGACGGATATCGGCAGATCGAGGCGCTGTCGGGCTGGCGTGGCTACGGCGTGGTACCCTGGCTTCGCGCCACGTCGCGCCTGCCTGCCGAGGACGCGGTGGTGCTCGAACGCGATCCGGGGAGGACCTCCGGCGGACTGAAGATTGCCTGCCCGATGCTTCCCCGTATCGCGAACTTCGACGACCTCGATCCGCTGAAGGCGGAAAGCGCGGTCGAACTGGTGATGGTTCCCGCCGGCCAGCCGATCCCGCAGGACTGCGCGCTGATCATCCTGCCAGGCTCCAAGGCGACGATCGCCGACATGTCGGCCATGCACGCGCAGGGTTGGAACATCGACATTCTCGCGCATCATCGTAGGGGCGGCAGGGTTCTCGGGATCTGCGGCGGCTATCAGATGCTTGGCCGGCGTATCAGCGATCCGCACGGCATCGAAGGTCCGGCAGGAGAAGTGCCCGGCTTGGGGCTGCTCGATGTCGAGACGGTCATGACCTCGCAGAAGGCGCTCCGCCGCATCGAGGGGACCGCACTCGGAGAGCCTTTTCAGGGCTTCGAGATGCACATGGGGGAGACCACGGGGGCAGACTGCGACCGCCCCTTTGCAATGCTCGACGGCGTCCGTCGCGACGGTGCCGTCAGCGCCGATGCTCGGGTCATGGGCAGCTATGTTCATGGGGCATTGGCCAGCACGGCGCTCCGCGCAAGCCTGCTCAAAATGCTCGGCGGCGCTACCGACGCAAACGATCACGCGAGCGCCGTCGATGCCGCACTCGACGAGATCGCCGGCGAGCTCGAGACGCATCTCGACGTGGACGGCCTGCTCAAGCTCGCCCAAGGAAGCCGCTCATGACCAGCCTTTTCGTGATCGGGGGCGCGCGCTCCGGAAAGAGCCGCTACGCTCAGGCACGTGCGGAGGCGACTGGCCTGTCACCGGTATTCATCGCCACCGCGCAGCCGTTCGACGGCGAGATGCGCGACCGCATCGCGCGGCACCAAGCCGACCGCTGCGACGAATGGGAAACGGTGGAGGCGCCTCTCGACCTCGCTGGCGCGGTAGGCCGCTATGGCGCGCCTGATCGCGTGCTATTGATCGACTGCATCACGCTGTGGATCACCAATTTACTGCTGTCGGACGGAGACATCCCGGCGGCGCTCACGGCGTTCACCAGCGAGATAGGCCGGACAAAGGGACCCCTCATTCTCGTGAGTAACGAAGTCGGCTGTGGGATCGTCCCGGAGAATGCCTTGGCGAGGCGCTTCCGGGATGAGGCGGGGTGGGTGAACCAGCACCTAGCGTCATCTGTGGACGAAGTGCAGTTGGTGGTGGCGGGGATCCCTTTGAGACTGAAATAACCTTGTACGGCAACATGTGCAGTACGTGCGCACCCGGACACTTTCGAGCGTGTCGACCACATCCTCGGGGAAGCTTCCGCTTCTCATGCTTTCACCGAATGGGCCCGGCAGCGGTTGGAGAGGATGGAAGCCCAACTGCAGCTGTCGACGATTGTCGCTGAGGTCTCAGAGATGGAGGCCTTCACGGTGCAGGACGACGCCAGCAGCCTGGAAGGGTGATCCAAGCGCCGCCTCTGCTCACGGCCTTCTCAGTCATCTGCGCGGGAATTATCGCGCATCTCAGATGCGCGATAATTCCGACTTACCGGTGCATACCTGTGCTGCGATGGAGCATGCTGAGACAGCTGTTAGATGATCTGACGGTATTTTCTTGAGTGCCTGCTCCCACCGAAGACCATCTCGGGATTTACCAAAAATGCGACGAACGGGGCGAATGGTGGCGATTGATCTAGAAAGGCCGGTTTCCGATAACGGCGGATTTCGCCAATAAAATCAGCAGCGCAGCTTTTCCGCGGTGCCTGGGACGGTATCGCAGAGGCGAAGAAATATTTTTGTTTTGGAAGATCAAACGGTTATGATGGGTGGGGATAATCGAGTGGGAATAGGGCCCTTGCGAAGCACGGTCGAGGAAACGATGTCCCGGCCGTGCTGACCTCGTTTCCTTCTGAGCTTGAAGCGGTGGTCGTCGGGGCGGAAGGCGGCATCGGCCGCGCCCTGGTCGACCGCCTCCGCGCCGATCCGGCGGTCGTCAGGGTGCATGGCTTTGGCCGACGGACGGTTCCGGCGATCGAACTTGCCGACGAAGCCAGCATCGCCGCCGCCGCGGCGACCGTTCAGGGGCCCCGCCTTGTGATCGTTGCGACGGGGATGCTGCACGACCAGGGGCGCGGGCCGGAGAAGCGCCTCGCCGACCTTGATCCGGCGGCCTTGGCCCAGGCCTTCGCGGTGAACGCCATCGGACCGGCGCTGGTGCTGAAGCATTTCGCGACCCGTCTGCCCCGCGAAGGCAAGGCTGTCCTCGCAGTGCTCACGGCGCGGGTCGGATCGATCTCCGACAATCGCAGCGGCGGCTGGTACGGCTATCGCGCCGCCAAGGCCGCCGCGAACCAGCTGGTGCGCACCGCGGCGATCGAAATCGGCGCACGGCGTCCGAACGCGATCTGCGTAGCGCTGCATCCGGGCACCGTGGACACGGCGTTGTCGGCCCCGTTCCAGCGCAATGTGCCCGAGGGAAAGCTGTTCACGCCCGACTTCGCCGCCGAGCGCCTCCTGGCGGTCATCGACGGTCTGACAACCGCCGACAGCGGCGGTTTCTTCGCCTGGGACGGCGAGGCGATCTCCTACTGATGCGCACCCTGAGGCTCGTGCTGGGAGATCAGCTCTCGGACCAGGCGGCATCCCTCCGCGACATCGCGCCCGGCGATTTGGTCCTGCTGGCGGAGGTGATGGAGGAGGCGACCTACGTCCCCCATCACAAGCAGAAGCTGGTCATGGTCTTCGCCGCCATGCGCCGGTTCGCCAGCCGGTTGGCCGATCGAGGCGTCGCCGTTCGGTACGTGCGTCTCGACGATCCCGCCAACACCCACAGCTTGGCGGGAGAGGTTCTGCGGGCCCTGTCCGAGGGCGGATTCGACCGCGTGGTGGTCACCGAGCCGGGCGAGTGGCGCCTCGTGCGGGCGTTCGAGCGCCTGGCCGTTCAGGCGGCCGTCCCGGTCGAGGTGCGGCCCGACACTCGCTTCATCTGCCCTCGTCCCGTTTTCGAGGCCTGGGCGGATGGGCGCCGTGAGCTGCGGATGGAGTTCTTCTATCGGGAGATGCGGCGGCGCACCGGCCTTCTGATGAACGGCGACCAGCCCGTCGGCGGGCGCTGGAATTTCGACGCCGAGAACCGCAAGCGGCTGCCGAAGGGGATGCGCCCGCCGGAGCGGCTACGTATCGTCCCGGGCCCCGTCGTGCAGGAGGTCGCCCGCTTGGTGGAGCAGCGCTTCGCCGGCAACTTCGGGGACCTCGACGGCTTCGACTGGGCGACATCCCACGACGAGGCCGAAGCGCTGCTGGCGCACTTCCTGGACGACATCCTGCCGGGGTTCGGCGATTGGCAGGACGCCATGAAGGGCGGCCAGCCCTATCTCTGGCATGCGCGCATCGCGGCAGCCCTGAACATCGGCCTCCTGGATGCGCTCGATATCTGCCGGCGCGCCGAGGCGGCGTATCGCGGCGGCCATGCCCCGCTCAGCGCGGTAGAGGGGTTTATCCGGCAGATCCTCGGCTGGCGGGAGTTCGTGCGCGGCGTCTACTGGCTGAAGGGCGAAGACTACCTCGCCGGCAACGCCCTCGACGCCGACCGGCGCCTGCCCTGGTTCTACTGGTCGGGCGAGACCGGCATGGCCTGCGTGCGCGATGTGGTCGATACCACACGCCGGCACGCCTATGCCCATCACATCCAGCGCCTGATGGTGACCGGCAACCTGGCCATGCTCCTGGGCGTCCACCCCGACGAGGTGAACCTCTGGTATATGAGCGTCTACGCCGACGCCTTCGAGTGGGTGGAGGCGCCGAACACCCATGGCATGGCGATCTTCGCCGACGGTGGGGTAGTGGGCTCCAAGCCGTATGCGGCCAGCGGCGCCTACATCAACCGGATGAGCGACTACTGCGCCGCCTGCGCCTATGACGTCAGGCTGAAGCGCGGCGAAGGCGCCTGTCCGTTCAACGTGCTGTACTGGGACTTCCTGATCCGGAACGCGCCGCGGCTCGACGCCAATCCTCGGCTCGCCATGCCCTATCGGGCCGTCAGCGCCATGCGATCCGACCACGAGGCCATCCGCGAGGAGGCCGAGGCCGTACGGGCGGCCCTGGGCGCCGCGGTCCGTCCGCCACCTGATGGCGGGTGAAGTCAGTGGTCCCTTTTGTGCGGAATGACGTGCATCGCTGCCACGACGAGGCCGCCGACCGCCAGTCCGACGACCGCTGAGGCTGCGGCCTGGGCGGTCCAGGCTGCTGCCGCGCCCAGTGCGGGCGCCGCGCCCGCCCAGTGGCCCAAAGCCTCCACCCAACCGGGGATGGGGGTGAGGTGGTACTCGTGCAGGCCGTGCACGATGATGCCGCCACCGACCCACAGCATCGCTGCCGTGCCGATCACGGTGAGGCTGTTGAGGACATGCGGCATCCCCTTGACCATCAGGCGGCCAAGGGCTCGCGTCGTCTTGAGCGAGCGCTTGGCGAGGTGCAGGCCGATGTCGTCCATCTTCACGATCAACCCGACCACGCCATAGACCCCGCCGGTGATCAGGAGGGCGACCAGCGCCAGGGCTGCCGCGCGGATCGCGAACGGCTGCTCGCTGACCGCCGCCAGGGAGATCGCCATGATCTCGGCCGAGAGGATAAAATCGGTCCGGATCGCGCCCGACACCTTCTCCTTTTCGAGCTGCTCAGAGCTCAGGGCCAGCTCGTCTGGTTCGTCGGCTTCGTCGACTCCCGTGACGGCCTCGATGATCTTCTCGGCCGCTTCGAAGCAGAGGTAGCTCCCGCCCAGCATCAGCAATGGCGTCACCGCCCACGGCGCGAAGGCGCTCAGCAGCAGGGCCCCCGGCAGCAGGAACAGGAACTTGTTGCGCAGCGACCCCAGCGCGATCTTCCAGACGATCGGCAACTCGCGGTCGGGCGTGAAGCCGACGGCGTAGGTCGGAGTCACTGCCGTGTCGTCGACGACGACGCCCACAGCCTTGGAGCTCGCCTTGCCGGCCGCGCCTGTCACATCGTCCAGCGAGGAGGCGGCGATCTTTGCGATCGCGGCCACGTCGTCCAGTAGCGCCGCAAGACCCGAAGCCATCCGCTGTTCCTGTGCCGTGCGAGGGTGATCCGGCTCTAACGCTTCACCGGCTTCTCGAGCTGGTAGATGGACTCGCCGATCTCATCGAGTTTCTTCGACAGGATCGCCTGGGCGTCGGCGAGGCCCTGGTTGTAGAAGAACGGGCCGAGGGTCTCGGTGACGAAGTCCGTGAGGAAGACGGCGTCGAATCCGGTCACCTCAAGGTCCAGCTCGTCCTTGAGGTAGCGGCTCAGCGCCTTGGCGGCGGCCTCGCGCGCGTCCTTGGGCAGCTCGAACTTGGACATACAACGACCCGGTAGGAGAGGGGAACGATGGCCGCCAAGCTGTACGGCATCCGCAACTGCGACACGATGAAGAAGGCCTGGACGTGGCTGGACGAGCACGGTGTGGCCTATGACTTCCACGACTACAAGAAGCTGGGCATCGACCGCGAACGGCTTGAGGCCTGGGTGGAGGCGCTGGGCTGGGAGGCAGTGCTCAACCGGGCCGGAACCACGTTCAGGAAGCTTCCGGACGCCGCGAAGGCCGGCCTCGACGCCGTCAAAGCCATTGAGTTGATGCTGGCCCAACCGTCGATGATCAAGCGACCGGTGCTGGAAGCGGGCGGCAGGATCTATGTGGGCTTCAAGCCCGAGACCTGGGACCAGCTGTCGAGTTGACGGAGAGGCAGGCATGTCGGGTCTGTTCAAGGGGCTATTCGCGCTCACACTGCTGCTGGCCGGCGCCGCCCGGGCGGCCGAGCCCGGCACGCCCCCGGTGCCCGCGGCGGTAAGTCTCTTCGAGGGGTGCTGGCGGGGGGAGGGGATGGTGCTTGGCAAGCCCACGCTCGTCTCGCTTCGCGCCGAACCGATCGTCGAACAGGCCATGACCCTGTTCGCGGTGGAGAGCGTGGCCCGGGACGATCCCAAGGATCGCTACGCCGCCCACCTGCTCTTCGCCGGCGTGGGCGCTCCCGGAAAGCCGGCGCCTGACCGGGTCTGGAGCTTCTGGGCCGACAGCTTCGGCGGCGCCTACACGGCGACCGGTGAGGGCGTCGTTCGCGCCGACGGCTTCGACGTTGATTACCGCTATCCCGAGGACGTGTTCATCAACCGCTGGCGGCTTCAGTCCGGCGAACTGCATTGGACGGTCGTATCGCGCGCGGCGTCGGGGCCGGAGAAGCCGTTCGCGACCTACGCCCTGCGCCGCGAGGCCTGCAGGGACCGCCGCTGAGCCCTTTTGCGGGCCGCGCTGCATCCGATCGACGGATCGGCGGCGACTAGTGGCAAAGGACGGGAAGGACGGCCTTCCTCGTCCACCTCTGGAGCGCCCGCGCATGGAACATTTCCTCTTCAGCTACTGGTGGCTGATTTTCCCGATCGGCTTCTTCGTCTTCGGCGCCTGGGACCGTTGGCTCGCCTATCGCCGTAGCCAGGACCGGCTGGATCTCCTCCGCAGCTACGCCAGCCAGGGCAAGGACCCGCCGCCCGAGCTGGTCCGCGCGATCCAGCTCGAAGAGGAGGAAGATGAGGACGACGCTTACGGCGCCTACGACCGTTACGGCCGCCGCCGGGGCCGTCGCTATGCCCGGCGGTACTGGCGCAGCAGCCCCTACTGGGCGTGGCGGACCGCGATTGTCACCGGCGCCGTGGCGCTCGGCTTCTGGCTCGCGTCTGAATACTCCGGCCTGACCGACGTGGAGGGGATCTTCCGCCTCGTGGCGATCATCCTGACCTGTGTCGCCGGCGGCCATGCGGTGGCGGCGCTGTTCGCGACGACTTTCCGCCCGAAATGAGCCCCGCGGCGCCAGACGAGATGTTGGTGGAGGCTGCCCGCGGTGGGTCGTCGGCCGCCTTTGCCCGGCTCGTCGAGCGCCACCAGCAGCCGCTGCGGGCCTTCCTGCGTCGGACCTGTGGCGACTGGGCCCTGGCTGACGACCTGGCCCAGGAGACCTTCCTCACCGCCTGGTCGCGCCTCGGCGGGCTGAAGTCCGGAGCCTCGGTCAGGGCGTGGCTATGCGGCATCGGCTACCGCAAGCACCTGACCGCGCGCCGGGCTCTCGGTCGGGATCGCGCGCGAGATGCGGCCTGGGAGGCCGAAAAGCCGCCACATCGCGGCGCGATGAGTGACGAGCGGCTGACTCTGGAAGCCGCGATGGCCGACCTGCCGCCAGACCAGCGCGCCTGCGTGGCGCTATGCCTGGCCGCTGACTTCAGCCACGCCGAGGCGGCGGAGGCGCTGGGCCTTCCGCTGGGCACAGTGAAGTCTCATGTGACGCGGGGCCGGACGCGGCTCCTGCAGGCGTTGGGAGAAGACGATGACGCACGCTGACGACCGGCTGAGGAGCCTCTTCGCTGAGGATGCGCCGCCGCCACGCGACCCCGCGTTCTCGGCCGAGGTGATGGCGGCGCTCGCCCGGCGCCGGTTCGTCGCCGACATGATCTCGCTCGCAGGTGTCGCCGTGCTGGGCGGCCTGCTCCTCTGGGCGTTCTGGCCGCTGGTCGGGCCGGCGCTGACCATCGCCGGCCCTGCGCTGGCGCCGCTGGCCGCCGCACTAACCCTGGCCGCCATGGCCGTAGTCCTCCTCGGCCGACCCGTGGCCGCGATGCTCGGACTGGAATCATGACCAAGGTTTCATGGCGGCGGCTGCATCCGCTGGCGGGCCGTCAGGTCTCTTTCCATCAGAGACGGGCGATATCCGCCCCCTGAACCTGGAGAGGAGAACCCTATGGACGGTGGAATTCTGGTCCCCATCGCCTTCTTCGCGATGATCGCGGCGATCGTGATCGTGCCCCGCTACTTCCGCAGTCAGGAACGCCAGAAGATGGCCGAGACCCTGCGCGCGGCGATCGAACGCGGCGAGCCGCTCCCGACAGAAGTGATCGACGCCATGTCGAGCAACGTCCGCAGCCCGGGTCTGCCGCCGTCGCCCCAGCGCGACCTGCGGACCGGCATCGTCTGGCTCGGCATCGGCGTCGGCCTCGGCGCGCTTGGCCTCGCGATCAGCTTTGAGGAGCCCGACGCGCTCTTCGTGTTCCTGGGCCTGGGCGCCCTACCGACCTTCATCGGCCTCGCCTTCGTGGCTCTCGGCCTGCTGAACAAGCCGAAGTCCTGAGGCGCCTGGGCGGGGGAACAAGCCCATGGCGGGCGCTAAACAAGCAAGTTTCGCCAGTCTGCACGATGTGGAGCTCTGCTCCTTCGCGGCGGCGGGCGAACGGCGCGCCTTCGGAGAGCTGGTGCGACGGCACGGCTCGGCCATTCGACACCTGTTGCGCCGGATGGGGGCGCAGCCGGCCGAGGCCGACGACGTCGCGCAGGACGCGCTCCTGGCCGCCTTCGAGAGGATCGCTGAATTCCGCGGCGAAGGAACGTTCGCGGGATGGGTGAAGCGGATCGCGGCGCGGCAGTACCTACGCCGTCTGCAGCGCGAAAAGCGCCTCTCCGCCTTCGCGGCCGAGCAGCCCGAGGAAGAGGAGGGCGCGTCCGATGGGGACGCCGAGCATCGCATCGACCTGGACGAGGCGCTCAAGACACTGTCGCCGGCCGAACGGCTGTGCGTGTCGATGTGCTACGGGGCGGGCCTGTCCCACGGCGAGGCGGCGGACGCCTTGAATCTGCCGCTTGGAACGGTCAAGTCGCATGTCAAACGTGGTCTGGATAAACTCAGAGCGCGAATGGCGCCGGAAGGCGGCGCGGCTCTGGAAGGGAGGCGGGGCAATGGCTGAAATCGATTTCGAACGCCGCCTGGAACGCCTGTTCGCCGACGCGCCCGAGATGCCCGATGCGCGGGCTTTCGCCGAGCGGGTCGAGCGTCGCCTGGACCGGGGATGGACGGCCCGGCGCTGGCTGATCGGGGCCGCGGGCCTTGCCGGTGGCGTCATTGGCGCCAGCCAGCTCCTTATGGCCAACGTCTTCCAGCGGGCCGAGGCGGCGGAACAGTCGGCGCGCGTGCTGGGGCAGGGCCTTGCGAGGGTGACTCCGACATCCGACATGGTGTCCGCGCTCTCGGGCGGGTATGGGCTGTGGGCCGCGGGCGCCCTGGCCGTCGTGACCATGGCCTTCGTGCTGTCGAGGCTGATCGAGGAGTTCTAGCGTGTCCAGCCATCGTCAGGAGACGGTCCGTCGCCTCGCCGCGCCGGATATCGCCGCGCGCAAGGGCGGCGTGCCCATTGTTTGCCTGACGGCCTACACGGCGCCGATGGCTGAACTGCTGGATGACCACTGCGACCTGCTGCTGGTGGGCGACAGCGTCGGCATGGTGGTCCACGGCCTGCCCAACACCGTGGGCGTCACCCTGGATATGATGATCCTGCACGGCCAGGCGGTGATGCGCGGCGCGCGCCGGGCCATGGTCGTCGTGGACATGCCCTTCGGCTCGTACGAGGGCTCTCCCGAGGCCGCCTACGCCAATGCGGCGCGGGTGATGAAGGAGACCGGCTGCAGCGCGGTGAAGGTCGAGGCCGGGCCGGCGGTGGCCGACAACATCGAATACATGGTCAAACGCGGCATCCCGGTCATGGGCCATGTGGGGCTGCGTCCCCAGGCCGTGATGGTCGAGGGCGGTTTCAAGGCCAAGGGCCGCGCCGACCATGAACGCCGGCGCATCCTTGACGAGGCCCGCGCGGCTGCCGACGCGGGCGCCTTCGCCGTCGTGGTCGAGGGCGTGGCGGAGGGCCTGGCCCGCGAGATCACCGAGGCGATCGAGGCTCCCACCATCGGCATCGGCGCGTCCGCTGGCTGCGACGGACAGATCCTGGTCACCGACGACATGCTGGGACTCTTCGACTGGACGCCCAAGTTCGTCCGTCGCTACGGCGACATCCGCGGCGAGATCGCCAAGGCCGTAGCCGCCTATGCCGACGACGTCCGCGAGCGGCGTTTCCCGGGTCCGGCCGAGATCTATTTCGCCAAGGCCGGTTAGGGCCGCGACGCCCTGCGCGCAACGCGACGGTCGCAGGCTTGAGGCGCGGGGCGGGGCGCTATAGGTTCCGCGCTCGTTTCAGCGACAGGCGATAAGCCCGGAGTCCCCCGCACGTGACGGATCTATTCGAAGAGGTCGAAGAGCAGCTTCGCTCCGACCGCTACAAGCAGCTCGCCCAGAAGCTGCTGCCGTGGATGCTGGGGATCGCCGCCGCCGCCCTGATCGCCACCCTCGGCTACTGGGGCTGGGATTCCTGGCGCACGAAGCAGACCGACAAGGCCTCCGAGCAGTATTCGGCCGCCATGGACGCCTTCACCGCCGGCGACCGCGCCAAGGCCAACCAGCTCTGGACGGAGGTCTCCAAGTCCCAGTCCAAGGCCTACAAGGCGCTCGCGCTGATGCATCTGGGCGCCGAATCCGCCCAGTCGAACCCGGCCGAGGCGGCGAAACTTTACGATCAGGCCGCGGAAGCCGCGCCCGATCCGATCATCGGCGATGCCGCCCGCCTCAAATCCGCCTTCGCGCTCCTCGACACCGCGTCCCTGAAGGATCTGGAGGGGCGCTTGAAGCCGCTGATGGAAGATGGCCGACCTTACCGCATTCAGGCCCGCGAGGCCCTGGCGTTCGCCAAGCTGAAGGCCGGCGACACCGCCGGCGCACGCGGCGATTTCCTGCTGATCTCGCAGTCGCTCGACGCCCCGCAGGGCGCCCAGTCGCGTGCTCAGGCGGCGATCGGCCTGATCGACTCGGGCTCGGCCAAGGCTGTGCCGGCCGTCGTCCAGGCCGCCC
This sequence comes from Pseudomonadota bacterium, assembly GCA_046725615.1. GTDB lineage: Bacteria > Pseudomonadota > Alphaproteobacteria > Caulobacterales > Caulobacteraceae > Phenylobacterium. The sequence continues at coordinate 14,242 of JBKOYY010000062.1, read as the reverse complement.
GGGCGCTGCCGCCGCCCGGCCTGCAAATGCCCCCCGGTCTCGAGGCGCCGCCGCAGGCCGCGCCGCAAGCGCAAGGCGCTGCCCCGCAATGATCCGTCGTTCCACGATCCTCGCCGCCGTCGCGGTCGCCGCGCTGGGCGTTTCCGGCTGTTCGACCGTCAGCCGGTTGAACCCGTTCGACCGCAAGGACGACAAACCGTCCGAGCTGGCCGGCGAAGGCCAGCGCATCTCGATCATCCCCGCCGACCAGCGGCTGGAACCGGCCGAAGCGCTGAAGGGCGTCGATTTCGCCCTGCCGCCGCCGGTGCGGCTCGACGCCTGGCCGCTGCCGGGCGGGAACGCCGAGCAGGCGGTAGGCGCGGTCGATGCGGGGGCCAACCTCGACGTCGTCTGGCGCAAGGGCTTCGGCGAGGGCGTCAGTCGCGGTCGGTACGTGACCGCTCCGCCGGTTGCCGCTGACGGCAAGGTCTTCGTCATGGACGCCGAGGGGCGAGTGGCGGCGGTCGACGCGCGCACCGGCGCCCAGATCTGGCGCACCAGCACCAACCCCGGCGACAACAAGCGCGACAAGCTGGGCTTCGGCGGCGGCGTCGCCTACGCCGACGGCAAGGTCTATGCGGTCTCGGGCCATCGCCAGGTGCTGCAGATCGACGCCGCGACCGGCGCGGTCGGCTGGCGGGCCAAGACTGGCGAGGCCATCCACGGCGCGCCGACCGTCGCCAACGGACGCGTGTTCGCGGTGGCGCTGGACAACACCCTCTTGACCTTCGACGCGGCCACGGGCGCGCCGGGCTGGACCTACCAGGCGCTGGCCGAGTCGGCCCGGATCCTGGCGGCGTCGAGCCCCGCTGTGTCGGGAGACACGGTCGTGGCGGCCTTCGGCTCAGGCGAACTGGTGGCCCTGCGCGCCGCCAACGGCAACGACCTGTGGAACGAAGCCCTGTCGCGCGCCAGCCGCACCAGCGCGCTCTCCGAGATCCGGGACATTCCCGGTCGGCCGGCGATCTATCAGGGCGACGTGTTCGCGGTCAGCCACTCGGGCGTCTTCTCGGCCACCGACCTGCGGACTGGCCAGGCGCGCTGGAGCCTGCCCGTGGTCGGAGTCACGGGTCCGCTGCCGGCGGGCGACGTCGTCTATGTGGTCTCCAAGTCCGGCGATGTGATCTGCGCCTCGCGCGAGAGCGGCCAGATCTACTGGATCCGCAACCTCAACGAGGGCTTCAAGTCCAAGAAGAAGGGCGGCGTCTTCGGCATTGGCGGCCAGCGCCAGGGGCAGCCGATCTGGTCGGCGCCGCTGCTGGCCGGGGAACGTCTGCTGATCGCGGGCCAGACCGGTCAACTCGTGGCGCTGAACGCCAAGACGGGCGAGATCCAGAAGCGGATCGACCTGAAAGGGCCGTCCACGCTGGCTCCCATCGCCATGGGCGATACGGTGTTTGTCGTCACGGAAAACGCGGACCTGATCGCGATTCGCTGATCATCCCGCTATAGACTGGCCGCATGACGCTCAAAGTCGCGATTGTCGGCCGTCCGAATGTCGGCAAGTCGACCCTGTTCAACCGCCTCGCGGGAAAAAAGCTGGCCATCGTTGATGACCAGCCGGGGGTGACCCGTGACCGGCGCTTCGGCGTCGGCCGACTCGGCGACCTCGACCTGGAACTCATCGACACCGCCGGCTTCGAGGACGTCACTGACGAGAGCCTCGAGGCGCGGATGCGCGCCCAGACCGAGTTGGCCGTGGATGAGGCCGACGTGGCCCTGTTCGTCGTCGACGCGCGCGAGGGCGTGACGCCGGGCGATGAGATCTTTGCCGAGGTGCTGCGCCGCAAGGGAAAGCCGGTCGTGCTGGCCGCCAATAAGAGCGAGAGCAAGGCGTCCGAATCCGGCGTCCTCGAAGCCTTCGGCCTGGGCTTCGGCGAGCCGGTGCCGATCTCGGCTGAGCACGGCGAAGGCATGGCCGACCTCTACGCCGCCGTCGCCGCCCACGCTCCGGATCCCGACGCCGAGGACGACCAGGACGGGGCCGGCAAGCCGGTGAGCATCGCGATTGTCGGGCGGCCGAATGCCGGCAAGTCGACGCTGGTGAACCGTCTCATCGGCGAGGATCGGCTGCTGACCGGCCCGGAGGCCGGAATCACCCGGGACGCGATCCCTGTCGATTGGGAATGGGATGGCCGGCCGGTGCGGCTGGTGGACACGGCCGGTCTGCGCCGCAAGGCCAAGGTGCAGCAGAAGCTGGAGAAGCTGTCGACCAGCGACACCATCCGCGCGATCACCTTCGCCGAGGTGGTGATCCTGGTGATGGACGCCACGCACCCGTTCGAGATCCAGGACCTGCAGATCGCCGACCTGGTGGAGCGCGAGGGGCGGGCGCTGGTCTTCGTCCTGGCCAAGTGGGACCTGGTCGAGGACCCGCAGGCCAAGCTGGCCGAGGTGATCGAGGAAGCGCACCGGCTGCTGCCTCAAGTGAAAGGCTCGCCCATCGTTGCGCTCTCGGCCGAAACGGGCCGGGGCGTCGAACGTCTGATGCCGGCCGTGTTCAAAGCCCACGGCGACTGGTCGACCAAGGTCAAGACGCGCGACCTGAACGACTGGCTGCAGATGGCCATCAGCCGCCACCCGCCGCCGGCCGTGAACGGCCGCCGTGTGAAGCCGAAGTACATGGCGCAGGTGAAGGCCCGGCCGCCGACCTTCGTGCTGTTCGCCAGCCGCGCCGACCAATTGCCCGACCATTACCGGCGCTATCTGGTGAACTCGATCCGCGAGAGCTTCGAGCTGCCGGGCGTGCCGATCCGCCTGACGGTGCGGTCGAACAAGAACCCTTACGCTGACAGCAGCGAACCCGGCCCGGCACGGACCGCGCCCAGGGAGGCTCGAGCCACGCCGAAGCCGAAGGCCGAACAGCCGGGGGCCAAGCCCAAGAAGCCGGCCAGGCCGAAGAAGGTGGCAACCCGCGGCAAGGCCGCCAAGATCGCGCGGCCGGGGGTCAAGCCGAAACGAGCGTCCCGGACCGCTTCCACTCCGAAAAGGCCACGCTAGCCTTCGGCAGGCCCAGATCGACCTGGGCCAGTTCGACGATTAGGGGGCCGATCTCGGACGGGTCGGGCAGGGTCGTGGGGTCCTCTCCCGGCATGGCCTCGGCGCGCATTCGGGTGCGCATCTGGCCCGGATCCAGCAGGACCGCGCGGACCGGCGTGTTCTCCAGCTCATCGGCCCAGGTGCGGACGAGGTTTTCCATCGCGGCCTTGCTGGCGCCATACGGGCCCCAGAACGCCTTCGGCCGGATCGCCCGGCCGCTTGTAAGGAAGATCGCGCGCGGCCGCCCTGAAGCGCGCAAGAGTGGCTCGACGCTGCGGATGAGGCGGTACGAGGCCGTCAGGTTCACGCTCATCACCCGGTCCCAGTGCTTGGGCTCGATGTGCGACACCGGCGTCATAGGCCCGAGGATCGCGGCGGCGTGCACCAGGATGTCCACCCGGCCAAAGCGCTGGTGGATGGCGAGGCCGAGCTGGTCGAGCGCTCCGTCCTCGGCGATGTCCATGGGGACCAGGGTGGCGGACGCGCCGGTGAGGCTGCGGATCTCGTCGTCCAGCTCCTCCAGCCCCCCTGCGGTGCGCGCGACGGCGACGACGTGCGCTCCTGCCGCGGCGAGGGCGAGGGCGGCGGCGCGGCCGATGCCGCGGCTGGCGCCGGTCACGAGGGCGATACGGTCTTCAAGAGGCAGGTTCGACATGGCGTGAAGGCTCTAGCCGCTTTCGCCCGGGCTGTCAGGCCGCTGGGCGTAGCGCTGGGCGATGGCGGCGCAGGCCATGAGCTGCATCTGGTGGAAGACCATCAGCGGAATCATGGCGACGCCGGCGACGGCGGGGGTGAAGAGTGCGGCGGCCATGGGCGCGCCGCTGGCGAGCGACTTCTTCGAGCCGCAGAAGACGATGGCGATCTCGTCTTCCTTGGAGAAGCCGAGGCTGCGCGCCGCAAGGACCGTCAGGCCGAGGACGGCGGCCAGCAGGGCCGCGCATAGGAGCAGCAGGCGCGCGAGATCGAGGGCGCCGAGGCGGCTCCACACCCCTTCGACGACGGCCTCCGAGAAGGCGACATAGACGACGAGCAAGATAGTCCCACGGTCGAGCTTTCCGAGGATCTTGGCATGGCGCGCCACCCAGTCGCCGATCCAGGCGCGAAGGACCTGGCCAGCCACGAACGGGGCCAGGAGTTGCAGGATGATCGCCCAGATCGCGGACGGGCTCATGGAGCCCTGGGCGTGCAAGAGGGCCCCCAGCAGCACCGGGGTCAGGAAGACGCCGAGGATGTTCGAACCCGAGGCCGCAGCGACCGCGGCGGGCACGTTGCCCCGGGCGACTCCGACGAAGGCGATGGAGCTCTGGATGGTCGAGGGCAGGCAGCCGACGAGGATCAGGCCAGTGGCCAGCTCAGGCGGAGTGATCCAGGCAGGCAGCGCCGTGAGGCCCACCGTGAGCAAGGGGAAAACCGCGTAGGTGGCGGCGAGGATGACGAGGTGGAGGCGCCAATGGACGAGCCCTCTCACCACCGATTCACGCGACAGCCGCGCGCCGTGCAGGAAGAAGACGACACCGATGGCCACCTTGGTCGCCCAGCCCAACGTCACGGCGACCTCGCCTTGGGCCGGGAGCGCGGTAGCCAGCGCCCCCATCGCGACGATGAGGATCAGGTACCAGTCGGGCCTCAGACGGGCGAGAAACGCCGGCCGATTGGCCGTCACGCGTCGACCAGGAACGAGAGCTGGCGCTCGCGGACCTCGTTGCGCCCCTCGGCGAGCTCCTTGTCGAGCAGGCGGGTCGGGTAGTCCCCGGTGAAATAGTGGTCGGTGAACTGCGGGTTCGCTGGGTCGCGCACGGCGTCCATGGCCCCGTAAAGCCCGTCGACCGAGAGATAGCCCATGGAGTCGACGCCGAGGATCCGGGTGATTTCCTCGACCGAGTGGTTGGCGGCCAGAAGCTTGTCCCGGTCCGGCATGTCGATCCCATAGTAGTCGGGCCACATGATCGGCGGCGAGGCCGAGCGGAGGTGAACCTCCTTGGCTCCTGCCTCGCGGACCATCTTCACCACGCGGATCGAGTTGGTGCCACGGACGATGGAGTCGTCCACGAGCAGCACCCGCTTGCCCGCCAGGACCGCGCGGTTGGGCGCCAGCTTCATCCGCACGCCCAGCTCACGTTCGCCCTGAGTGGGCTGGATGAAGGTGCGGCCGACGTAGTGGTTGCGGATGATGCCCATCTCGAACGGCAGGCCGGCCTCTTGGGCGAAGCCCAGCGCGGCGGGAACGCCGGAGTCGGGCACGGGCACGACGACATCCACGTCGGCGGGAGTTTCCTGCGCCAGGCGGCGGCCCATGCGCTTGCGGACCTCGTACACCGACCGGCCGTTCACCACGGAATCCGGGCGGGCGAAGTAGACGTATTCGAAGATGCAGGGCCGCGCCTGCTGGGCCGGGAAGGGGCGGAAACTGCGCAGGCCCTTCTCGTCGATCACGACCATTTCGCCGTGCTCGATGTCGCGGACGAACGTCGCGCCGATCATGTCGAGGGCGCAGGTCTCGGAAGCGAGCACCCACTTTCCGTCCAGTGTGCCCAGCACCAGCGGCCGGATGCCCAGCGGATCGCGCACGCCGACCAGCTTCTTGTTGGTGAGGGCGACGAGGGCGTAGCCGCCTTCGATCTGCTGCAGCGCCTCGGTGAGTCGCTCGAGGAACTTCGGCTTACGCGATCGCGCGATCAGGTGAAGGATCGCCTCGGAGTCGGAGGTCGACTGGAAGATCGCGCCCTCTGAGACCAGCCGCTCGCGCAGGGCCAGAAAGTTGGTCAGGTTGCCGTTGTGGGCCAGGGCGATGCCGCCCGCTTCCAGGTCGGCGAACATCGGCTGGACGTTGCGGATGAAGCTGCCGCCGGCGGTGGAATAGCGCGTGTGACCGATGGCGGCCCGGCCCGGCAGGCGCGTGCCGAGATCGCCGCCGCCGAAGGCGTCGCCCACGTAGCCCATGTGCCGCTCTGTGTGGAAACCCTGGCCATCGAATGCGGCGATGCCGCAGGCCTCCTGGCCGCGGTGCTGGAGGGCGTGGAGGCCCAGGGCGGTAATCCCGGAGGCCTCGGGGACGTCCCAGACACCGAACACGCCGCACTCGAGGCGAGGGGTGTCGTCGTCCGGGTCGCGCGCCGGCGGGGACCAACGCTCGTGCTGCTGGCTCATCGGGAACGCTCCGGGCGATCGGTGTCGGGTTCGCGGGCCTCGTAGCGCCCTGTCGCCGTTCTGTCACCTGACCCTTCGCCGATGGCGCGATCAAAAGCGGGTTTCAGGCGTCCGGCGACGTCCAGCCCTTTGGGCGCCAGCTCGTCGAGCAGCCGGCCCATGTTACTGGCCAGCGGCCAGGTACCCGCCTCGGTGATCCATCGGGGACGCAGGTCTTCGGGCGTGGCGGCGTTGAACATGAGGTACAGGGCCCCCAGGACGATCAGGCCGCGCCCGAGGCCGATCAGAAGCCCGAGAGAGCGGTCGAGGAAGCCCACCATCTGGGTCTTCTGCACCCGCTGGGCGAGTCCTGCGCCTATCAGCCGCAGGGCGATGAAGGCGATGACGAACACCAGGACGATGGCCGCAATGGTCCCGAGCCAGTCGGGCTGGATCACATCGCGCACCGGTGGGCCGAACACCGGCAGCCCGAGGACGGCAAGGCCGGCGGCGACCACCAGCGCCATGAGGGCGAAGATCTCGCGCACGGCGCCCCGGAAGAACCCGACGGCCGCCGAGACTCCAAGCAGGGCGAAGACGAGGAAGTCGAACTGGCTCACTTGCGGTCCCAGGCGGCGTCGTGGATGCGCTGCACGGCGTCGCCGAGGCGGCTGGCGCCGGTATAGGCCACGGCGGCGCCTTCCACGTCAGCGGGGCCGAGGGCCTGACGGAACCCCAGCTTGGCGGCTTCCTTGAGGCGGGAATCCATCCGGCTCACGGGGCGGACCTCGCCGGACAGGCTGATTTCGCCAAAGACGACGCAATCCTGCGGCAGGGCGACGTCGAATGCCGACGAGGCGAGGGCGGCAGCTGCGGCCAGATCGGCGGCCGGCTCGGAGATCCGGAGACCTCCGGCGACGTTGAGGTAGACGTCCTTGTCGCCGAAGCCGAGCCCACAGCGTGCCTCGAGGACGGCGAGGATCATGGCGAGGCGGCCCGAGTCCCACCCGACGACGGCGCGGCGCGGCGTCCCATAGGCCGAGGGCGCCACCAGGGCCTGGATCTCGACCAGAACGGGCCGCGACCCCTCGATGCCGGCGAAGACCGCCGCCCCGGCGGCGCGTTCGCCCGACGTGTTGAGGAACAGCGCCGACGGATTGCGGACCTCGGTGAGGCCTGCGTCGCCCATCTCGAACACGCCGATCTCGTCGGTGGCGCCGAACCGGTTCTTGGCCCCGCGCAATATGCGGAACGGATAGCCACGCTCCCCCTCGAAGGCGAAGACGGCGTCGACCATGTGCTCCACGACCCGCGGGCCCGCAATCGCACCTTCCTTGGTGACGTGCCCGACCAGGATCACCGCCAGGCCGCGCTTCTTGGCCAGGCGCACCAGCTCGCCGGCGGCGGCACGGACCTGGGTGACCGATCCCGGCGCCGCCTCGTGGTTGTCGCTCCACATGGTCTGGATAGAGTCGATGACGACCAGGTCGAACGGCTCGGCCTTGAGGCCGTCCAGGATGGCCCTCAACGAGGTCTCGGCGGCCAGCTTCACGGGCGCGTCGGCCAGCCCCATCCGCTGAGCGCGGCCGCGCACCTGCTCAATCGCCTCCTCGCCAGAGATATAGGCGCAGCGCTGGCCCCGGCGGGCGGCTTCGGCGGCCACCTGGAGGAGGAGGGTCGATTTGCCCACGCCCGGATCGCCGCCGACCAGGATCGCCGAGCCGGGCACCACGCCGCCGCCGCAGACCCGGTCCCATTCGCCCACGCCCGTGGCGATGCGCGGCGGCGCCGGCGTCGCTTCGTCCAGCCCTTCAAAGGCGAGGTGCCGGCTGCGGGTGGCCTTGGTTGGCTTCAGGGCGCCAGGCGGGCGGCTGGTCTGCTCCTCGACCAGGGTGTTCCAGGCGCCGCAGGCGGGGCACTGGCCAGACCAGCGCGTCTGCACGGCCCCACAGGACTGGCAGGCGTAGACGGCGCCGTCGCGGGCCATGGGTCCTCCTGATTCGGTCGGAGCCGAGTCTAGCCGAGCCGACGTTCTCGGTCTGTGCCTCTGGCCCTGCTCGTCACTCGCGCGGCCGGGGTTAGACGTCCAGGTCCGCGACCGCGAACTCGGCGTTCTCCTGGATGAAGCGGAAGCGCAGTTCGGGCTTGCGGCCCATCAGCGCCTCGACCAGGTCCTCCACCGTCTCTTCCGCGCGGGGCAGTGTGACGCGGGCCAGCGTCCGCGTCTTCGGGTCCATGGTGGTTTCTTTCAGCTGGGCAGGCATCATCTCGCCCAGACCCTTAAAGCGGCTGATCTCGGGCTTCTTGCCCTTGAACTCGGAGGCCAGCAGCTCGTCGCGGTGCGCGTCGTCGCGGGCGTAGACGGTTTTGCCGCCGTGACTGATGCGATAGAGCGGCGGCAGGGCCAGATAGAGGCGGCCCGAGCGGATCATCTCGGGCATGGTGCGGAAGAAGAACGTGATCAACAGGCTGGCGATGTGGGCGCCGTCGACGTCGGCGTCCGTCATGATGATGATCCGCTCGTAGCGGAGCTCTTCTTCCTTGAACTTGGAGCCCACCTGCACGCCGAGGGCAAGGAGCAGGTCGCTGAGTTCCTTGTTGCCGCCAAACTTGTCGCTGGACGCCGAAGCGACGTTCAGAATCTTGCCACGCAGGGGCAGGATCGCCTGGTTCTTGCGGTCGCGCGCCTGCTTGGCCGAGCCGCCGGCGGAGTCGCCTTCGACCAGGAACAGCTCGGCGCCGTCGACGGCCTGTCCGGCGCAATCCGCCAGCTTGCCCGGCAGCCGCAGCTTGCGGGTGGCGGAAGCGCGGGCGGTCTCCTTTTCCTTGCGGCGCTTGAGGCGCTCCTCGGCGCGTTCGACGACGAACTGCAGGAGGGCGCTGGCGGCCTTGGGCTGGGCGGTGAGCCAGTGGTCGAACGGGTCGGCCAGCGCCTTCTCGACGAGTCGCTGAGCCTCGCTGGAGGATAGCTTCTCCTTGGTCTGCCCCTGGAACTCCGGGTCCCGGATGAAGACGCTGACCAGGGCGCCGGCCTGGGCCACCACGTCGTCGGCGGTGATAAGGCCGCCACGCTTCTCGCCGATCAGCTCGGCGTACTGCTTGAGGCCGCGGGTCAGGACCGCGCGCAGGCCGCTCTCATGAGTGCCGCCCTCGGGGGTCGGCACGGTGTTGCAGTACGACTGCATAAAGCTGTCGGCCTCGCCAAATCCGGCTGGCGTCCAGGCGACGGCCCACTCAACCTTGCCCGTCTCCCCAGGACGCTCGTAGCGGCCGCTGAAAGGTTCGGGCGTGACGGTCTCAAGCCCCTTGATGCGCTCGGCCAGGAAGTCGGCGAGACCGTTGGGGAAGCGGAAGGTAGCCTCGGCCGGAGTCTGGTCGTGAATGCGTGCCGGATCGCATTTCCAGCGGATCTCGACGCCGCCGAACAGATAGGCCTTGGACCGGGCCATGCGGTAGAGCCGTGCGGGCTTGAAGGCGACGCCCTCGCCGAAGATCACCGGATCCGGCAGGAAGCTGATCTGAGTGCCCTTCTTGCGCGTCGGGCCCAGCTTCTCGATCGGACCCAGTGGCTTGCCGCGAGTGAAGGCCTGCCGCCACTCGAAGCCGTCCTTCCAGGCGGTGACCTCCACACGCTCTGACAAGGCGTTCACGACCGAGACACCCACGCCGTGCAGGCCGCCAGAGGTCTCGTAGGCCTTGCCCGAGAACTTACCGCCCGAGTGCAGGACGGTCATGATGACTTCCAGGGCCGACTTGCCAGGATGCTTAGGATGCGGATCGACCGGAATGCCGCGGCCGTCGTCGCGGACGGTCAGGACGCCGTCGGCGTCGAGGCTGACCTCAATGGACTTGGCGTGGCCGGCGACCGCCTCGTCCATGGCGTTGTCGAGCACCTCGGCGAACAGGTGGTGCAGCGCCCGCTCGTCGGTGCCGCCGATGTACATGCCCGGCCGCTTCCGGACCGGCTCCAGCCCCTCCAGGACCTCGATGTCCTTGGCCGAATAGCCGCCGCCGGACGGCTTGGCGCCCGTGACCGCCGGGTCGGGCCGAGGCTCATGGCTTTCGGCCAGCGGGGCGGCCGGCGCCGGATTCAGCGCGCCGTCGAAGAGGTCGGGAAGGGAATTGGCGGAGGACTTCGACATGGACCCTGAAAGGTGGTGCGATTCTACCAGGGGCCGGTATGAATCGGCGGCCCGTCGAAGGCAATGCGGCGAGTCGCGGGGGGTGATCGCGTGACCAGCTGGAAGGATCCACAGATCGCGGGGGTGAGGGCGCTGCTGGCGTCCCGCCAACCCGATCCCAATGGCCCGCAACCCAGCCTGGCCGACCGCCGGGCGGCGATGGACGCGGTGGGCGAAAAGGGCGCCCTGCCCACGCACTGCTACCACGAACCGGAGACGCTGGGCGGCGTCAGATGTGAGCGGGTGTCGCCCGAGAGCGCGCAGTCGGGCCGTACGATCCTCTACCTCCACGGCGGCGGCTATACCCAGGGCAGCCCGCGCAGCCATCGGCCGATGGTGGCGCGGATCGCCGAGGCGGCGCGGGCGCAGGCCGTGGTGGCGGACTACCGGCTGGGGCCGGAGCACCGGTTCCCCGCGGCGGTCGAAGACGCAACAGCGGTCTATAAGGCGCTGCTGGCTGCTGGTGTCGAACCCAGCCGGTTGATCGTGGCAGGGGATTCCGCCGGTGGCGGCCTGGCCATGGCCCTGGCTCTGGCGCTGAAGGCCGAGGCTCTGCCACAGCCGGCCGGCTATTTCGTCATCAGCCCCTGGGCGGACCTGACGCAGTCTGGCGCGACATATCGCACCAAGGCGGCGACGGACCCGTCGATCTCGAAGGCGGGGCTCGACCAGATGGCGCAGGCCTACCTCGGCGGGCTCGATCCACGCGATCCGCTGGCGTCGCCCGTGTTCGGCGACTTCGCGGGCGTCGCGCCGGTGATGATCCAGACAGGGTCGGAGGAAGTGCTGCTGTCCGACAGCGTGACTCTGGCCGACGTATTGGGGCAGGCGCGGGTTGAGGTGCGGCTCGAGGTCTGGCCCGAGATGATCCATGTGTTCCACGCCTGGGGTGCGGTCCTGAACGCGGCACGGCGGGCCATCCGGCTGGCGGGAACGTGGATGGACGAGCGGTTCGCCGGATGAAGCTGGCCGCCCTGGTCGGGGTGGTCCTGGCGGCTACCGCGGCGGCAGCGCCTTGCCGGGCCGAAACGGCGTTGGTTGTCTGGGCCTGGGAGAGGCCGGAGGATTACGACTGAGCTTGGCGCTTGCCATAACTCGGTTCCCGAGCGAGGCTATTGTCGAAGAGAGAGGCGAGCGCCGGGAACAGGGGCCGCCGCGGGAGGAACAAACATGTCGCAAACCCAAGTTCGCCCCCGGACCGGGATCAAGCTGCCGGCCGAAGTCGTCAACATCGTCGGCACCTCCGCAGCGCTCGCGGCCGTGGTCGGGATCGGCTCGGCGGTTGTGTCGGTGCTTCCGGACCCGTCGGCGTGGGAATTCGCCGCCGCCTATCTGGCTCCTGGCAGCATCGCCTTCCTGGCCTACTGGTGGATCGCCCAGAAGCTCTGATGTCGAGCCAGGGCTTCCAGGCGGGCCGTGGGCGCGCGAGCCCCTATTTCAGGGGCTCGTAGATCTTCGACAGCAGGTCAGGCTTGCCTTCAATACGCTCCAGGCGGGGGTAACGCAGGCCGCCGTTGTATTTGATGTCGACCACCTTGAAGTGATCACCGTCCTTCACGATCAGGCGGATCGGATCGTTGCCGCCCTTGGCCGCGGTGATCGCTTCTTTCAGGCGGCCGGTGTCGTACGCGATGCCGTTGACGGCCAGGATCTTGTCGCCCGCCGTCAGGCCGGCCTTGAAGGCAGGCCCTTCCCACAGCACCCCGGTGATCGTCGCCTCTCGATTGAGGACCAGCCCCAGCGAATAGGTGAGGTCGACGATCTTGCGGTTGGCCTCGTTGTCGCCCCAGTAGTCCGTGGGCTTGTCGGTGTAGACCAGCCGGTAGCCGCCACGGGCCAGGCCATCCAGCGGCCAGGTCGGGGCGACCTTGCGGGCCCGGCTGTCCAGGAAGGTCGCCCAGTCGTACGGCAGCACGGTGTTGAGCGTCCGGACCACGTCTTCGAATGTGTAGGTGAGCGGTTGCTTCCACGCGCCGTCGTTCACGCCGAAGAACGCGCGGCCGAAATCGTCGAGCGACCTCTTCCCGCCGGTCTTCTCCCGGATGAGCGTGTCGGCGTCGAGCCAGATGAGCTGGCCCTCGGAGTAGTAGTCCTCGCTGCGCTGCCAGCTGGTCCACGGGATCGGGCGGCGGCCGGCGATGATCGGGTCGTTGGTGGTGTCCTCGACCGAGCGCCACTGGCGCCCCGGGCGGCCCTCGGTGTAGGTCGCCGCCGTCATCGCCAGGGCGTCCAGGGTCTGCTGCTTTGTCACGAGGCCCGAACGGGCGCCTAGCACGAAGCCCCAGTACTGGTCCTGTCCCTCGTAGACCCAGAGCAGGCTGTCGCGCATGGGGGTGTTGTAGTTCGGCGTCCAGAGGTCGGCTGGGCGGCGGTACTTGCCGTCCCACGAGTGGTTGTACTCGTGAGGCAGGAGGTTCCGCGATGGGGCGTTCTTCGACCATTCCGTGAAGTACTCGGGGTCGGTCCCGTTCTCGGACGAGCGATGGTGCTCCAGGCCGATGCCCCCCATGCGCTCGGTCAGCGCCAGCAGGAAGTCGTAGTGGTCGTAGTGGCGCGCGCCATAGAGCCGGTCGGCCTGGCGCACGAGTTCGCGATGCGCTTCGATCTGCGCGGGCGTCGCAGCCAGCAGTTCCGGCCTGTCGGCGACGATGTTGAGCCTCACAGGGGACTTGCCGCTGGTGTCCAGGTCGTAGCGCTTGAAGTAGCGCCCGGCGAACATCGGCGAGTCCATCAGGGTGTCGAAGTCGACCGTCTTGAAGTGGGTCCAGCCGTTCTCGACCTTGTCGGTCTCCAACGCCGTGCCGTAGCCCCAGCCCTCGGGCAGCTTGATCGCGGCGTCGATGTCGATTCGGCGGGTGAAGTAGCCGGCCGGATAGAGCGCCAGGTTCAGCCACTGGGCGTTCAGCATCTCGGGGGTCATCACCACTCGCCCCTGGTCGCTGGCGGTGGGGGACAGGTACTGGAACTCGACCTCCAGCACCTTAGCGTCGGCGGGCGGCGTCAGGTGGAAGGCGAAGACCTGCACCGGATCGCGGGTCCAGGGCACGACCTGGCCGTTCGCTCTCACCACCAGGCCCGCCATGTTGAACAGCGCGTTGCGGGGTGAGTGGCCGCCCGGAACCCACTGCGGATAGAGGAGGGTGACCTGGCCCCCGCCGGCGGCGATGGGGATGGTCTGGCGAACGCGGAAGATGCGCCGCTCGATGTCCGTAGCGTCGACCTCGAGCTTCAGCGTCCCGGCCGGATAGGCCTCATCGCGCGGTTCGGCGATCGCCGGGGGCATCGGGGCCGGCTGCGGGCCTTCGGACGTCTGCGCGGCGAGGGGCGTGGCGAAGGCAAGGACCGCAGCGGCGGCGAAGAACGCTGATTTCAAGGGGATGTCCCGGACACGAACGATTTGTGTCGGTCGTTTTAGCCCGCTTCAGCCTTGCTCCATCAACTGAATTCTCGTCCTGAACGGAGAGCGCTCCGGCGGTACGGCGGGCCAAACGAAAGAGGGCCGCGGATCGCCCCGCGGCCCTCCCTGCTATCACCTGAGGATCAGGCGACTAGCACTTGTAGTACATGTCGAACTCCACCGGGTGCGGGTGGAGCTGGAGCCGCATGACCTCTTCCATCTTCAGCTCGATGTAGCTGTCGATGAAGTCGTCATCCATGACGCCGCCCTTCTTGAGGAAGGCCCGGTCCTTGTCGAGGTTCTCGAGCGCTTCGCGCAGCGAGCCACAGACTTCCGGGATCTTCTTCTGCTCGCGCGGCGGCAGGTCGTAGAGATTCTTGTCGGCGGCCGGGCCCGGATCAATCTTGTTCTCGATCCCGTCCAGACCGGCCATGAGCAGGGCCACGAAGGTCAGGTAGGG
>JBKOYY010000060.1:0-19696 GCA_046725615.1 Pseudomonadota bacterium | reverse complement strand
GTGGCGCTGGAGGCGGACCTGCGGCGCGACATCCTCGCCCTCGTCGCCGCGGCCGGGCTGCTCGGCGTGCTCCTGGCGAACCTCGTCGCAAACCGGATCGTCCGCGAGCTCGCCCGCTCCGGCGCCACCCTGGAGGCCATTCGGTCGGGCGCCCCCGTCGAGGATGTCCGGGACTTCCGCATCCGCGAGACCCGCGACCTCGCCGCGGCCGTACGGCTGATGCAGACCAGCGTCGCGGCCCGCCTGGCCCGCGGGCGCCGCGAGCTGGCCCGCCGCGACGGCCGGCGCACCGAGGCCGTGGCCGCCTGCGCCTATCGCGACGACGCCTTTCCGCCGCTCGCCGCCTCCGAGGCCGGCGCCGACCTCGCCGTCCGCCGGATGGGCGAGGCCTCCCCGGGCGCGTTCCACGCCCTTTGCCGCAAGGACGGCCGGGCCGCCCTGGTGATCGGCGAATGTGCGGGCGAATCCCCCGGCAGCGCCCTCGCCAACGCCCTCGCCGCCAGTCGCAGCCTGTCCGCCGGCCTGCTCGACGGCGACCCGGCCGCCCGCCTCGCCGACGCCCGCGCCGCCTTCGGGATCGAACGGCTGGACTGGATCATCTGGTCGGTCGACGCGCCGCCGTCCGAACCGCGCGCGCTCGTCCTCCTGGACGGCGCCGAGGACCACGTCAGGCGCTATGTGACAAACACAGGCGCGCTCGCGCCCGAGGAGACTCTCAACGAGATCGCGACCGTGCTCGCCCCCCGCGGGGTGATGGCGATCGTCAGGCCAGCGCAGCCAGGGCGGAATCCACGTCTTTTTCCAGTGTAAACAAGGCGGTAAAGCCGCTGATGTCGAACACTTCGCGCACCGACGGGCTGAGGCCGCAGAGGGCCAGCCGGTGGCCCGTGCTCCGCGCCGCCTTGGCGCCCAGTAACAACACCCTGAGGCCCGCCGAACTTACGTAAGCACAGTCTTTAAGGTCGAGGACGACCCGCTCCTGGCTCTGGACCCGCGGCGGCAGCACGGCCTCCAGCTGGCCTGCCGAACCCGAGTCCAGCCGGCCGCTCGCCGAGATCAGGCAGACCCCGTCCCGCGTCTCTTCAAGGATGTTCATGGCCCGTCCTCGCAGCCCGGCGGCGGGTTTGAGATCGCCGCTATCCGCGACTAGACTGCAATCGTGAGTCCCCGCAAGGGCCCGGGGCGGTCGGGCGATATGGTTCCGGATTTCTCCCATACGCTGACCGAAGGGCGGACCGGCCTGCCGGCCGCGCTGGACGCCCTCGAGGCCCGCCTCGGGGAATTCGGCCTGCCCGCCGGCGCGACCGGAGCCGTGATGGTCGCGGCGGACGAAGTCCTCTCCAACGTCCTGGACCACGGGGACGCCCGGACGATCCACATCCATGCCCGGTCTCGCGACGGGCGGGTGACCGTCGAGATCGCCGACGACGGCGCTCCGTTCGACCCCCTCTCCGCCGCCGCGCCCGACACGACCCTGCCCGCGGAGCTCCGCGAGGTCGGCGGCCTCGGTGTCCACCTCGTACGCAACCTGATGGACGAGGTGGGCTACGAGCGGCGTGACGGCGAGAATCGTTTGCGATTCACGAAGACCTTTGCTGCACCCTAGGGGACGATGACCGCCCAAGCACAATCATCCCGCGAGATGGCCGACGACGCGCTGGAAGTCTGCGATACCCGCTCCGCCCACGGGCTGGGCGTCCGCACGCTCGTGGCCAGGCGGCGGGGCGAAGCGTTCCACCGCTTCACCGGCGTGATCAGCGCCGAGCTTCGCCAGCACAGCCTCCAGGTGACGGATGACCTGCACATCTCGGACACCCAGTTCATCGGCTACCTGTCACACAGCTGCGCGCCGAACTGCCGGCTCGACATGGACGCCTTCGACCTGGTCGCCCTCTGCGACATTCCCGCGGGCGCGCGGCTGACGATCGACTACGCAGAGACCGAAGACCGCCTGTTCCGGCAGTTCGCCTGCCACTGCGGCGCGGCTGCCTGCCGCAACTGGATCACCGGCCGGCGCGAGGGCCCCACCATCGAGGGCCAGGCGTACCTCGCCGCCCGGCGGTCCGGGACGTGACGACCTTGCTCTCCACGGCGGCGCCGTGGTGGTCGCGGGAAGATCTGGGCTACGTCGATGGCCGCCTGCGGCTCGCGGGATACGATCTCGCCGAACAGGCGGAGGCGGTGGACGGCCCGCTATTCGTCTACAGCGCGCCCCGCATCGAGGCGAACCTGCGCCGTCTCCGCGCCGCGTTGTCGAAGGTCGGCGCGCCCAGCCGCGTCTACTACGCGATGAAGGCGAACCGTTTCGCCCCTCTGCTGCGGCGGCTCGCGGCGTCCGGGCTCTGCGGCGCCGACATCTGCTCGCCTGACGAGCTCGATCACGCCCTCGCCTGCGGCTTTGCCGCTTCCGACATCAGCTTTACCGGCACGGGCGTCGCCAACCGTGACCTCGACCGGCTGCTGGCCCACCCCGACCTGACGATCAACTGCGATTCCGTCGGCATGATCCGGCGCATCGGGGAACGCGCGCCCGGCCGGACCATCGGCGTCCGGGTCAATCCGGCCCTGGGCGTCGGCTATGGCGACAACCCGCGGCTCACCTATGCGGGCCGTACGGTGACCAAGTTCGGGATCTATCGGGAGCAATGGGGCGAGGCGCTCGAGACGGCGCGCGCCTACGGACTGCAGGTGCGGAGCCTGCACTTCCATGTGGGCTGCGGCTATCTCGACGCCCAACTCGCCGCCTGGGACGCCGCGGTCGGGTCAGCCCTCGCCTTTCTCGACGCGGTTCCCGAGGTCACGACTGTCAACGTCGGCGGCGGCCTCGGCTTGCCGCACCGCCCCGGCGACGCCACTCTCGACCTCGCCCGCTGGAGCACGATCCTCCAGCGCCACTTCGCCGGCCGGGGCGTCAGCGTCGCCGTGGAGCCCGGCGACTATGTGGTCAAGGACGCCGGCGTGCTCCTGCTCCAGGTCACCGATGTGGAGCTGAAGCGGGACGTCACCTTCGTCAGCGTCGACGGCGGCTTCAATCTCGCGCCCGAGCCCGCCTACTACGACCTGCCCTGCGAGCCCGCGGCCTGCGCGCCTCGGAGCATGGACCGCGCGACGTGGCGGCCGGTGACCATCGCCGGCAACATCAACGAAGCGCTCGACGTCTGGGCGGCGGATCATCCGATGCCGCCGATGTGCGAGGGCGACCGGGTCGCCTTCCTCAACGCCGGGGGATACGCCGCCGCAATGAGCTCCAATCATTGCATGCGCGGGGCCTTCAGCGAGCGGCTGCTGGGCTGAGCCGCCAAGGACCGGTTAAGCCATTCCGGGGCAGATGGGCGTTCCGGTCGCCCAAGGAGCCCAAATGGTCCGCCGCCAAAACCGCCACGCCGCCCTCGCGCTCGCCCTCACCATCTTCGCCGCCGGCCCCGCTGTCGCGCAGGATGGTCCCGAGGTCTCGTTCAATCTCGGCGCGGCCAGCGACTACGTCTTCCGAGGCGTCAGCCAGACCCAGGGGGATCCGCAGGTGTTCGGCGGCGCAGACGTGACCTGGGGCAAGGTCTACGCCGGGACCTGGCTGTCCAACGTCGACTACGGCGACGGCACCGACGCCGAATACGACCTCTATGTCGGCGTCACGCCTCAGCTCGGCGCCGTGTCGTTCGATCTGGCCGCGCTGTTCTACGGCTACGTGGATGTCCCTTCGGGGGCGGACTACGATTACGTCGAGCTGCAGGCGACGGCGAGCGTCCCGGTGGGCCCGGCCACCTTCGGCGCAGGCGTCTACCATGCGCCGGACAGCTACGGCGGCGTCGACCACTCCACCTACGTGGAGGCCAACGCCTCGTACTCGCCACGTGAGAACCTGAGCGTCAGCGGGGCGATCGGCCGCCAGACGTTTGCGGGCCCGGGCGACTACACGACTTGGAACTTTGGGGTCGGCTACAAGCTGACCGATCACCTCACCGTGGACCTGCGCTACCACGACACCAGCCGCCACCGCCTCGGCAAGACCTATGGCGACCGTGCGACGGTGAGCCTTACCGCGGCGTTCTAGCCGGGGACGTACCTGGACAGCGCCAGAGCGAGTGCGACCGGGTCGATCGGCTTGCCGACGACGCCCACGAAGTCCTCGCAGGCGGCCGCCTCGGCTTCAGGGTCGGCGGTAAAGGCGAGCACGGGCGTCTCCCGATTGGGTCCAGTCGTCGCTCGGAGGCGCTGAAGCGTCTCCACGCCGTCGATACCGGGCATCCGCAGGTCCATGAGGACCACGTCGAAACGGGACTCCGCCAGAAGGCGTAGTCCCGCTTCTCCGCCATCCGCCGTCGTCGCGCGCACGCCGAGGATGCTCAGCATCTGCTCGGCCAAGACCCGGTTCGCGGCGTTGTCGTCCACCACCAGCACCCTCAGGCCCGACAGCCCCGGCGCCTCCGGCGCAGCGTCGGCGGCCTCAGCCTCGACGGCGGGAGCCGGCAGGCGGAGGATGAAGGTCGCGCCGGCGCCGGATGCGCTCTCCAGCGCCACCTCACCGCCCATGGCCTCGGCGATCCCGCGGGTGATGGCGAGGCCCAGGCCGGCGCCGCCGTGTCCCCGCGCCCGTGTCCCGTCCACCTGGCTGAAGCGCTGAAACAGCTCGGCCTGGGCGTTGAGCGGAATACCCGGCCCGGTATCGCTCACCTCGATCCGGATCCAGCCGTCCCGCGCATCCCGGCCGATGGTCACGGCGACCCGTCCCTCGGTCGTGAACTTCAGCGCATTGCCCACTAGGTTGAGCAGCATCTGACGAAGGCGGTCCGGATCCAGCAACACCGCATCGTCGAGTCCCGCGCCCAGGACCAGCGCCAGGTCGAGCCCCTTCGCCTGTGCGGTCTGGTGGAAGATCGCCGCCACCTCCTCGCCCAGCGCCCGCAGGTTTGTGGGGGTCGCACGGATCTCGAAGCGGCCGGCCTCCAGCTTGGAGAAATCCAAGACGTCGTTGACCAGCGCGAGCAGGCCCCGTCCGGCCCACTCGATCCGCTCGATCTGGTCCGCGGCCTCGGCCGGCAGGTCGCCCCTCCGCCGCAGCAGGTCGGTGAAGCCCAGGACGGCGGTGAGAGGCGTCCGGATCTCGTGAGTGATGTTCGCTAGGAACTGCGACTTGGCCTGCGCCGCCTGTTCGGCCACCGCGCGAGCGGCCGCGATCTCGGCCGCGGCGACCACCTGGTTGTGAACGTCCCGCACGACGTCGAGGATGGTGGTCACCTTCCCGTCGTCGTCGCGCATCAGGTTGGCGTTGGACTCGAACCACCGCCACTCGCCGGTGTCGCCGTGGCGCGCGCGCCATCGCAGGCGGTCGACGCTTCCGGTCTCCAGCAGATGACCGACCCCCGACTTCACCACCGGAATGTCTTCGGGGTGCAGGCGATCGACGAAGCGCTTGCCGATCAGGTCCTCGGGTCGCCAGCCGACCAACCGGACCGCGGGGCTCACGTACTCGACGAAACCTCTCAGGTTGGTGAGGACGATGATGTCCGAGGTCGTCTCGGCGATCGTCCGGTAGCGCGCTTCGCTGGCGCGCAACGCCGCTTCGGCGGTCCGACGCGCGCCGATATCCTGCGCCTGTCCCAGGAAGTGACGGATCGAGCCGTCCAGGTTCCGGATGGCCGAAACCGAAAGCAATACCCAGGCCACCCCACCGTCAGGCCGTAGGTAGCGCTTCTCGACGTCGTACGCTTCGCACTCGCCGCGGATGATCCGCTCCATGAGCGCCCGGGACTCGGCTTGATCGTCTGGATGGGTGATGCCCGCCGCATCATGCGTCAGCAACTCGGCTTCCGCGTAGCCGGTGATGCGACAGAAGGCGGGGTTCACCCGGATGAACGCCCCCTCCGGCGAGACCAGCGCCATGCCGATCGAGGCATGTCGGAAGGCGGCCTCGAAAGCCGCGTCCTCCAGTGGCCCGTCCTGCATGCCGGTCTGACTCTCCCCCTGCGCCATCTCGCTCACGGCGCCGCCAATGCGAAAGTCGCCATAGAAGGTTGAATAAATTCATTAGCGACCGGATGGAAAGCGAGGCCCTTCGTCGCGTCCCGCCGCGATCAGGCGACCTCGCCAAACTCCTCGGGCGCGACGCCATGGACCGGAGGCCACAAAAATCCTCGCGAGACACAGGCCGGAGGCGCTAGGACGATCCTCGCAGCCGGCCCCGAGACGTCGGCGCAAATAGGGATGACCATGCATTACGCCGAACTGAACCAGGCCTGGGCCGAACTCACCCAGCCGGGCGCGCCCTTCGAGATCGAGACCATCGAGGTGCGTGGCGCGCCGATCCGCGCCTTCAAGAACGCGCCGCCGAACGTCCGAGCGCTGTGGCTCTCGACTGCCGCCTTCGCCGAGCGCGACTACCTCGTCTACGGCGACGAGCGCATCACCTACGCCGAGGCCCACCGGCAGGTCGCCTCCATCGCCAACTGGATGTTCAGCCGCGGCGTGCGGCCGGGCGACCGCGTCGCCATCGCGATGCGGAACTATCCGGAGTGGATGCTGATCTACTGGGCCTGCGCCTGCACCGGCGTGGCGGCGGTCGGCATGAACGCCTGGTGGACCGCGCCCGAGATGGCCTATGGCCTGGCCGATTCCGCGCCCAAGATCCTCTTCGCCGACGCCGAACGGATCGCCCGCCTTGAGGAGCAGCCCGGCATGCTCGGCGAGGCCCTGCTGGTGGCCGTGCGCGCCGAGCCGCCGGCCGGCGCGGTCGCCTGGTCCGAGGTGATCGCCCACGGCGGCGCCCTGCCCGACGTTGCGATCGATCCCGACGACGACCTCTGCATCTTCTACACGTCGGGCACCACGGGCTTCCCGAAGGGCGCGCAGCTGACGCACCGCAGCTGCGTCAGCAACCTGATGAACATGATGTTCGCCGGTCAGGTCAGCGGGCTGGCGACGCAGCGCGCCACGGGCGTCGAGCCCCCGGCGACGCCGCCGATCCCGGTGACGCTGGTCACCACGCCGCTCTTCCACGTCACGGCCAACAACTGCGGCGCCTACGCCACCACCGCGGCGGGCGGCAAGATGGTGCTGATGTATCGATGGGACGCCGGCGAGGCGCTGAAGCTGATCGAGCGCGAGCGCTGCACCTCGGCCAGCGGCGTGCCGGTCATGGCGCGTGAGCTGATCAGCCATCCCGACTTCGACAAGTACGATACCTCCAGCCTGTTGAGCGTCGGCGGCGGCGGAGCCCAGCTCCAACCCGACCTGGTCGCCAAGATCGACAAGGCGGTCGCCACCGCCCGGCCGAACACCGGCTACGGCATGACCGAGACCTCCGGCATCATCACCTCGATCTCCGGCGACTTCTTCGTGGACAAGCCGGCCAGCTGCGGCCGCGCGATGCCGACATTCGAGACCAAGGTGGTGGGCGACGACGGCCAGGTCCTGGGCCCAGGCCAGCCGGGCGAACTCTGGGTGCGCGGCTCGTCGGTGATCAAGGGCTATATCAACCGCCCCGAAGCGACGGCCGAGTCTCTCACCGATGGCTGGCTGCACACCGGCGACGTGGCCTGGCTCGACGAGGAGGGCTTCATCTACCTGGTCGACCGCAAGAAGGACATGGTGCTGCGCGGCGGCGAGAACATCTACTGCGCCGAAGTCGAGTCCACGATCCATCAGCACCCGGCCGTGGCCGAATGCTGCGTGTTCGGCGTGCCCGACGACCGGCTGGGTGAGGAGGTCGGCGCCGCCATCCTGCTGCGGCCCGGCGAGACCCTGAGCGCCGACGCCATTCGCGAGCACTGCATCGCCCTGATCGCCCGCCACAAGGCGCCACGCTACGTCTGGCTGCTAGACACGCCCATTCCTCGCAACGCCAATGGCAAGTTCCTTAAGCGGGAACTGCGCGAAACCCTGTCGGTTCAAGACGCGGCATAGGTCTCCCGGCGCCGAGGGCGGGACCTGGCGCGCCAAGGGCCTCCGCCCCTGAACGTCGGCGACACGTGAACACGAAGAAGGCCGGGGTCGCTCCCGGCCTTTTTTTGCGTCTGCGGAGGCGTCGGTCAAAGGATTGGACGTCGGCAGCCTCCGGAGATCGGAGCCAGAGTTCGATCAAGGATCGTATCGATCATAGGTCGAGTAATTGCAACTAATCGTCGCCGGTTTCCAGGCGCATCCCGGATAGCGCATGGACACGCGTTAAACGCACACCGCTCGCGCCTTTGGCGAGCAGCATTGATTACTCCGGATATCTGAGTTCCTCTGTAAAAATAGAATAAGAACGGGAGGACGAAAACATGCCCATCCAAGGCGACGGTGGTGACAACACCATCAATGGAACTGGCGGAGACGACGTCATCCTTGGCCTTGGAGGTCAGGACAACCTGGTCGGCCTTGGCGGCTCCGATCTGGTAGACGGCGGCGACGGCCACGATGCTTTGCGCGGCAATGGCGGGGACGACACCGTGCTCGGCGGCGCGGGCGACGACTTCGTCTACGGCAATGCCGGAAATGACGTCCTCGACGGAGGCCCGGGCTACGACCGGGTCGGCCATTACTCTGGCGCGACCGCGGGCGTGACCGTGGACCTGCGCCTGCAGGGTACGGCGCAGAACACCGGCCAGGGCAACGACGTCCTCACGGGCTTCGAGCACGTGTCCGGAACCCCGTTCGGCGATGTGCTCACCGGCGACGGAAACGCTAACTGGCTCTGGGGCCAGGGCGGCGACGATACCCTGTCCGGAGAAGGCGGCGACGACCTGTTGCAGGCGGCGTCGGGCGACAACCTGCTTGACGGCGGCGCCGGCGTCGACACGCTGTCGTTCAACGAGAACGGCGATCCCGCTATCGTGAGCGGCGTGTCCGCCTCTCTGGCGGCGCAGGGCGCCGCCCAGGCGACCGGCCGGGGCTCGATGACGTTATCCAACTTCGAGAACCTGTCGGGCGGCGTCTTCGCCGACACGCTCACCGGCGACTCCGGAGCGAACGTGCTGGCTGGCGGCCTGGGCGGGGATCTCCTGAACGGCGGCGGCGGCGACGACACGCTGCTGGGCGATGGCGAGGTGGGTGTCGACACTCACGGAATCGGAGCGTCCGGTCCGATCAGCACGGCGCAGGACCTGGCGGCCGCCCTTGCCGTCGCCGGAGGGAATGACACCCTGAACGGCGGCGCCGGAAACGACATCCTCGTCGGCGGCCTAGGCGACGACCTCCTCAACGGCGGCGTCGGGAACAACAGCCTCGACGGCGGCGCCGGCACCGATGGTGTCAGCTACGCGGATGCAACCGGCGCGGTCACCGTGGACCTGGGATCGGGTTCAGCCTCGGGCGCTGGACGCAATGACTCCCTCTCCGGGATCGAGAGGGCCACCGGTTCGGCCTTCAACGACACGATGTTTGGCGGCGGCGCCGCCGACACGCTGTCTGGCCTCGACGGCAATGACCAGTTGTTCGGCTCCGGCGGCGCCGATCTGGTGGACGGGGGCGACGGCCATGACGCTGTGCGCGGCAATGGCGGGGATGACACGGTGCTCGGCGGCGCGGGCGACGACTTCGTCTACGGCAACGCCGGAAACGACGTCCTCGACGGAGGCCCGGGCTACGATCGGGTCGGCCATTACTCTGGCGCGACCGCGGGCGTCACTGTGGACCTGCGACTGCAGGGTACGGCGCAGAACACCGGCCAGGGCAACGACGTCCTCACGGGCTTCGAGCACGTGTCCGGAACCCCGTTCGGCGACGTGCTCACCGGCGACGGAAACGCTAACTGGCTCTGGGGCCAGGGCGGCGACGACACCCTGTCCGGAGAAGGCGGCGACGACCTGTTGCAGGCGGCGTCGGGCGACAACCTGCTCGACGGCGGCGCCGGCGTCGATACGCTGTCGTTCAACGAGAACGGCGATCCCGCTATCGTGAGCGGCGTGTCTGCCTCGCTGGCGGCCCAGGGCGCCGCCCAGGCGACCGGCCGGGGCTCGATGACGTTGTCCAACCTCGAGAACCTGTCGGGCGGCGTCTTCGCCGACACGCTCACCGGCGACTCCGGAGCGAACGTGCTGGCTGGCGGCCTGGGCGGGGACCTTCTGGACGGCGGCGGCGGCGACGACACGCTGCTGGGCGATGGCGTGGTCGCCACCGACAACCATGGAACCGGGGCGTCCGGTCCAATCACCACGGTGCTGGACCAGGGCGCGGCCGAGGCCGTCGCCGGGGGCGACGACACGCTGAACGGCGGCGCCGGGAACGACACCCTCTCCGGCGGACTCGGCGACGACTTCCTCAACGGCGGCGTCGGGAACAACAGCCTGAATGGCGGCGACGGCGCAGACACCCTGGTCGCCGCCGGCGCGGCGGCCGATGTGACTGTGATGTCGATGGGTGGCGGCGCCGACCGGCTCGTGCTCGACGGCGCGATGGCGCTTGGATCCACGGTCGAAGTGACCGACTTCGCCGCCGAAGACAGTCTGGACATGGCCGGCCTCCTGGCGGCGCGGACAGGCTGGACGGCCGGATCCAATCCATTTGCGGGCGGGTACGTGCGCCTTGTGCAGGATGGATCGGACACAGTCCTTGAGACCGACGCCGATGGAAGCGCCGGGCCCGGCGGGTTCGTCCGGACGGTGGTGATGAGGGGCGTCAACGCCCTGGACGTGACGGCGGCGAACCTCGGAGGTTTTGCGCCCGAGCTCGCGGGCGGCGCCGGTTCGGACGACTTCGACTATGCGCCGCAGGCCTTCGTGGCCCAGGGCGGCGCGTCGAACACCATCGACGGTGGCTCCGGAACCGACACGCTCGCCATCACCACGGAGGTGACGGGAACCGCGACCATTTCGGTGAGTCCGGACGGAACCGCCCTGCTGTTCGATCTGAATGGAGACGGCATCGTCGACCTCACCGTCACCAATGTCGAAGACATCATCTTCAACGGCGAGCAGGTCGTCATCAATGGAGACCTGTCAGGCACCGGCCTGGCGCCCAATACGATCGTCTACAACGGCACCCCAGGTGACAACCTGCTGGACGCCACCGGGCTGATCTCGCTGGAGTCGATCCGGGCCTACGGCGGCGCGGGACACGATACGCTGATCAGCGGGAACGACGACGACACGCTTGAGGGCGGCCAAGGCAATGACAGCCTTTCAGCCCGCGGCGGCCCCGATCATCTGCTGGGCGGCGACGGCGACGACACGGTGGATGGCGGCGACGGCGATGACACCCTGGCGGGCGAAGCCGGCGCGGACACCCTGATCGGCGGCAACGGCCAGGACAAGCTCCGCGGAGACGCCGGTGCGGACGTCCTGTCGGGCGGCAACGGCAAGGACCTCCTGGAAGGCGGCGGCGGCGACGACACCGTGTCCGGAGGAAATGGAAACGACACCCTTTCCGGCGGGGAGGGAGCCGACCTGTTCCGGATCGAACGCGGGGGCGGAGTCGACAGGATCCTTGACTTCGCTCCTGGCGATCGCCTGGTCTTCGAGGGCGGGAGCGCACCGGTCACCTGGTCCGTGAAGGACTTGGATGGCGATGGCGCCAAGGACGACCTGCTGGTCATGGCATCCGGTCCCGGCGGGTTGAGCGTCGAGCTCATCAACGTGACCAGCCTTACGTCGCAGGATTGGATATTCGCCTGACGACGTTTCTGTCGGCTAGGATGGCGGCGCCTGGTGATCGGGACGCCGCCATCCTGACCTGCCGTGGCAGAGCGACTTTGAGGGTCGACGCGGTTAGAAGCATTGCACCGCACTGAAGGCGCCATGAGCCGCCAATATACGTCTGGCTGCTGACCTCCCCTATCCCGCGCAACGCGAAGGCAAACTTCCTCAAGCGGGAACTGCGCGAGACCCTGTCGGTTGAAGACGCGACCTGACCCGACGGCGGTGGGGCAGCGGGCCGAGAGGTCCGCCGCCTCCCGCATCGTGGCCTGGCCGCTGCGAATTTACCGAGACGCCATGCGGCCTTAGCCGACCGTTAGGCGCGGGGGTGCGAAAGCAACGCGCGTGCAGATGGCCGCATGTCCCCGAAACTGACCGAACCATCCTCCGATCCCCCCGAGGGCTTCGCCGGCGCTGCGCGCCTGCTGCGCGAGGCCTGGGCGGAGGACCGGACGGAGGGCGCGGACACGGCGCTCGTCGAGCAACTGCTGAGCCACGAGGCGGCCTTCGACTACGGCGCCGCGGCGCTTGTTCCGCGCGCGGCGGTGGCCATCGCCGTCCTCGGCCGTCGCAACGAGCCGCTGGACGCCGATCCGGACTTCCTGGCCGCCTTTCCAGACCCTCAGGGCGTGCCCGACCTCAGGCGGCTGGCGGACCTGGCGCGTCGCAACGGCTCGGCTCTCGGCCTCCTTGAGGCGGCGGACGGAACGCTGGCTCCGGCATGGCTCGGGGCTGGCGAGGCCGCGCGCCGCTGGACAACGTCGGCGTCGGCCCGCAAGGCCATGTCCCATCCGCGCGCGGTCCTGGCGCTCATCTTCGCCCCGACTCGGTCCGGCGAGCTGGCGGCGCGGATCTCCTCGGCGTTCGGCCTCACGCCGCTCGAGGCCCGGCTCGCCCAGGCGTTTCTCTTCGCCCCAACCCTCGAGATCGCGGCGGCGCAGGCTGGCATCGGGCACGCCACCGCCCGCGACGCCCTCACCCGCATCGTCCGAAAGGTCGGGGCGCAGCGGACCGCCGACGTGGTGCGCCGCCTGGCGGAGGCCA
Organism: Pseudomonadota bacterium; assembly: GCA_046725615.1. GTDB lineage: Bacteria > Pseudomonadota > Alphaproteobacteria > Caulobacterales > Caulobacteraceae > Phenylobacterium. The sequence continues at coordinate 7,043 of JBKOYY010000060.1, read as the reverse complement.
TGAGCACCGGTCACGACGCTCCCGAGGCGGAGGCGGACCTGCTCGGCGAAGCGCTTGGCCTGACGCCCGCCGAAGCCCGGGTCGCCGCCGAGCTGGCGAAGGGCGCGACACAGCGGGAAGTGGCCGATCGCCTTGCGCTCCAGCCCGAGACCGTCCGCACCTACGCCAAGAGCGTGCTGGCCAAGACCCGCGCCCGACGCGCCAAGGACCTCGGACGCCTTGTGGCTGAAACCCGCGCCCTGGCCGGCCTCGTGGCCGTCGCCGAACCCGTCTTCACCTCTGACGGGGCCAGCGCCCGGTTGCGGCTGCTTCCCAGGGAAGGCGAACGGCGGCTCGCATTCCTGGACTACGGGCCGTCGCACGGGCGGCCAGCCCTGATCTTCCATGGTTTCACTGCGGGCCGCAGTCTTCCGCCCGCGCTTGCCGTCGCCTTGCAGGCGCGCGGGCTGCGCCCGCTCGTGCCGCAACGGCCTGGCTTCGGCCTGACCACCTCCGCGGCCAGGGACTACCTCGACGAAGCGGCGGCCGACCTCGAGGCGCTGATCGTTGCACTCGGCGCGCGCGACGTCATCCTCTTCGCCCGTGATGGCGGAACGGCCGCCGCCCTCGCCTTCGCCGCAGATTACCCGAACCGGGTGCGGCGGGGCGTGTTGCTCAATCCGCGATCGCCCGGCTATCTGCCGGCGGGCCATGCGAACCGCGCCGTCCTTCGCATGACACGGCTGATCCTGGACCAGCCGGATGTGATCAATGGCCTGGGCGAATTTATCCGCCGGCGCACGCGCAGCGACTTCCTCGAGGCGGCGCTGCATCACACGCTACGCGCAATCCCCTCGGACGCATCGGCGCTGGCGGACCCCCGCGTCCGCGCCCAGCTCGTACGGGACATCCAGGCGCAGTTCGCGCACACCGGCGCCGGTTATGCCGCCGAGCACGCGATCTATGCCGCCGGCTGGCGTCCCCCTCCGCTGCGAAGCGGCCGCTGGCTGATCGCGGAGGCGCAGGCCCTCGGGCCGATGCCGCGCGAGTCGTGGGCGGGACTGCCCGCCGTTTCGTTCCACCCGCTCGCGGGCGCCGGGATCCTGGCGCAGTTCACGCACGCCGAGGAGCTGGCCGCCCTGATCGCCGGCGATGAGGCGGGCGGCGCCTCACGCTGACGGCGACCTGGGCGGCCGGGCGAGACCCCGGAGCCGCTGGGTCTACGCGACCCACGCCCCGAGACCGCGCCCACGCCGTCCTCAGACGGCCGCCATGGCCCCATTGCGCCGGCGAAGCAGCGCACCGGCGCCGCCGAAGCCCACGATCATCAGCGCCCAGGTGCCGGGTTCAGGCACAGCCGCGCCCGGGTCCACGATGGCGTTGCACGCGGCGTTGCCGTTGCGGGTGAAGCAGATCGACTGGTTGTCCTGGAGCACGGGCTGATTGAAGCTCCACTGCACCACCTGTCCCTGCGCCTGGGCGCCCTGGATGCCGACGGTGGCGCTGGCGCCGTGGTCGAAGCCGCCGTTCCCGAAGACGGTCTGCGTATAGCGCATCAGGATGTCACCGGTCGCTTCATCCAGCACGGTCTGGAAATTGATGGACGCGCCGCCGATCGAGAACGAGTTCGCGATCTGCTGGACCACGAACTTGCGGCTGCCGGGGGTCGTCCCGATCGTCTCGTAATAGACGCCGCGCGCGGGGTCGGAGTCTGGCGTGATCAGATCGTCCCAGTAGGTGAAGATCGCAGGACCTCCCGAGAACTGGTTCGTGGTGAGGTCGGAGTTCGTCCACGTTGTGTTGGGCCCGCCGAACATGATGACGCCGTTGCTCGACAGATAGGCCGACGTGTAGGTCGTCCCGTAGAAGTTGAAGTCCATCCCGAGCGCCACCTGGACCGTGGCGTCGTCGACGTTCGTGAGGACCTTCGTCCCGGTGCTGGTGATGTCGTTGAACGTGTAGGTCACCTGGTCGGTGGCGACATAGCCGTAGCTGTCCGGGCCGCGGCTCTCGGCGTGCGCGGCGGCCCCCAGGCTCAGCGCGATGGCCGCGCCCGCGGCGAAAACGATGTTCTTCATGCTACCCCACTGCACTTCCACCCGGGCATTTCGTAAGCGACGCCCGGCCGTGGTTTGGTCATAGAGGTCTAGGAGCCGCCGTGCGGCGCCGGCCACCCCCTTTTTGTGGTGCGGCCGACGCGCAACACTTTCTCTTGAAAGGAGAATCCGGCCTCAGGCCCGCGCTCCTCAGGCGCATCCACTGGGCTGCATCCTCGGCCCGGCTGGGCCATTCGAAGTCCGAAGCGGTGCGGAAACGAGGCCCGTACGACCTGGGACGGTCCGCTTCGGGGCCTCGCAACCTACCACTTGGCGCCACGTGGAGAGCGCGCCGACGACGGGGCTGCTAAAGATAGGGCGCCCACATGAAGGCCACCGTCCCGAACACCCCGGCCGCGGTGAAACCCGAGGCGGCCACGATGAGGGCGGCCACCAACGCACGGGTCCCGCCACGGCGGCTGCGCTGGGCCGCGAAATGGAGTTCCAGCAGCGCCAACGGGATCAGATAGCTCCCGAAAGTCAGGATGATGTCCGCAGGGCCGCTCATGTCCTTGGTCATGCCCGCCGGTCCCTGGTTAATCAGGATCCATCCCATGATCCCAACCCGCAGGAACCACACCCCGCTGACCGCCATGAAGGTGCGGAGCGCCCACCGCCGATGATCGTCGAACCGCCTCGCGATGGCGTCGCGCCAAGCCAGCATCGCAAACGCCAGTATCAAGGCGCCGTTGAGGAGGACCGCGATGGCGGACACGGTGGACAGATAGCTGCCGCGAACCGTCGTGAGCCAGGCGCCGCTCAGCGCGGCCAGGATCGAGGTGACGATGAAGATCCGGCCGGTCCAGCGATGGGCGATCGGCCAGCGGCGGCGCACCGCCGGCATGAGTTGCGTCAGGCCGCCGAGCGTCACCACCGCAGCCACTAGCACATGGCCCGCGAACATCAGATTTCCCGTCGCGTCGCCCTCGATGTAGCCGTCGATCAGCGGCTTGTCGTTCCAGCCGGCGAGGTTTCCTGTGGCGGTGCGCGCGCCATAGTAGGCGAGGATGAAGCCAATGAACGCTGCCTGGCCGGCAGCCGCGACGCTGAACCATAATCCGGCGCTCCAGCGGAGCGGATCGGCGGCAATGTCCTTCAGGGACGGCAAGGAGATGGGGAGCGGCATGGAATGTCCTGGTCCGGCCTCACGCGCGAGGTCCCCTCGGTCCTGCGCGCGCCTGGCCACCCGGGTCTCGCCGATTTGGAATTCGGCGAGTGATCGTGTCCGGCCGTCCAACACAGCCTGCGCCGCAGCGCTGGACACCCACGTGAGCCCGCCCGCATCCTGCACCGGTCAGAGGAAATCCGGATGTCATCGACGGCCACCTCCGCCGCCCCCACCAGGTCCGCTCTTCCACGCCGGGGGCCTTCGCCCGACCGGCTGTCCGCCTACGCCGCAGTCGCCGCGACGTCCTTTGCCGCCTACATTCTCGCCCGCTTCCTGGAGGGTGGGGCATCGACCGCCTTCGCTGTGGTGGGTGTCGGCGCTTGCGGCTGGGCCTGGCTGGTCGCCCGCGCGCTGTTCGACCCCGCGGAAGCGGAGGCCGCCTGGGCGCCCGTGGTCGCCCTTGTCGTCGCGGGCAGCGGGGCCCTGGCGGTGCTGGCCCCGGGCGAGGGTCTGGTCTCGCGTGTCGCCGGGAACGTCTATGTGCTGAGCGGATCGGGGGCCCTGCTCCTGACCTTCGTCGAGCCCTTCGCGCGTTATCGGCGCGACCTGCCGCCGGCTGAAAAGCGCTTCCGGCTCGTGTTCGTAGGCGTCTACGCCCTGCTGGTCGCGGTGTCGGTCCTCGGGCTGCGGTCGGCGGGCGATGGCCCGGAAGCGGCGCGACAGGACGACCTTGTGAAGGGCACGTGCGCGCTCGTGGGGCTGGCGGCCGTGCTGGTTTGCCTTCGGTTCCGCCGCAGCCACCCACTTGCGGCGCCCCCTTCCGGTCCGGCTCGACGGGCCGCGTCTCCGGAGGACGTCCGCCTCGCCCACCGACTGGCGCGCCTGCTGGACGAGGAACAGATCGACCTGCTGCCAGAGCTGAAGATCGGCGAGGTCGCCGCGCGCCTCGGCGAGCCGGAGTATCGCGTCTCCCAGTGCATCGGCGCTGGACTCGGCTTCGCCAACTTCAATCGCTGGATCAATCATCACCGGATCGCGCGCGCAAAGCGCCGGCTGGCCGATCCGCTGGAACAACGCTCGATCCTCGAGATCGCCTTCTCCTGCGGCTTCGCCTCTCTGGGTCCGTTCAACCGCGCATTTCGCGACGAGACGGGAATGACGCCGCGCGCCTACCGCGCAGCGAGTCGCGCGCGTGCCGCCGAATGAGGCGCTCACAACACCCTTGTCGGGGAACCCACGGCGCCTGAGACGGTAACTAGGAGGAACCCGGCGGCCCCTCGCGGTCGGCCCGGCCTGGTTTCAACGGACCGGAGGAGCCTCAGATGCCGCATGTGCCGCCAGCTTCGAGCACGCGCCCTTTGATCGCACCCGAGAGTGATGCGAACCGCGATGTGGCAGATGATGGCCAGGAGGAGGTGTCCTCCCGCAGGGCCATAGAGCGCGGGCTTGTGGAGGATCCGAAAGCGATGAGCCCGGGTGACCTGACCCTGGCCCCGAAGTCACCGGGCCGCCTCGACCAGAAGCGGTAGCCGCGCAGCCCCTCACCAAGCGCCGCCCAGCGTATGGGATCGGCAAACCGCGCTCGCCCTGCCGTCGATCGCAAAAGGAGCCCTCTCTGGCGCCTTGATCACGCGCCGCCACCCGACTAGAAAGCGCGCTCGCGATGCGCCGCCCTAGCTCAGTTGGTTAGAGCGCCAGATTGTGGCTCTGGAGGTCTCCCGTTCGATCCGGGAGGGCGGTACCATCGCGGAACTTCGAAAAGGACCGGGTTTCATCCCGGTCCTTTTGCCGTTCTGGGGCCCATTAGAGCGCCTTCAGAAAGTCGCGCTACGCCGGGAACAGACCTCGGCTGCGAGCTTCGCCCGCCCATGGAGGCGCCTGTCGCCCATAGAAAAAGCCCCGGCCGCTTTCGCGACCGGGGCCTTTTTCCAGACAGATCCGGGAGATCAGCCCTTCGGCAGGGTGAACCGGAGCGGAATGCGCACCGTACCACCGTCGACCGGCTGGCCGTCCTTCGTCTGCGGCCGCATCTTGAAGAGCTTGCTCATCTTCATCGCGGCGTCCCCGAAGCCCATGTCGGCCGGGTCTTCCGAGATGATCGAGCAGCCTTCCAGCGTACCGCGGGCGTTCACCGAGCAGCTGAGGGTCGCACGACCTTCGACTTCCATCCGCTGGGCGCGGTCCGGATAGTACCGGGCCAGGTCCTCGGCGGACGGACGACGCTGCCAGTCCGGGTTGGTGATGACCGACGGACGCGGCGGTTCCGGCGGCGGAGCCGCAGGAGGCCGGGGTTCCTCGATCCGACGCTCGACCGGCGGAACCGGCAGCGGCGGGATCGTCGGCACGTCGGCCACGGCCACCGGGGGACGCGGCTGCAGCTTCGGCGGAGGCGGCGGCGGCGTATTCGGCGGCGGCGGCGGCGGAGGCGGCGGAGGCGGCGGCGGAACGGGCTTGATGAGCGCCACGTCCGTCACCTCATCCGAGTACTCCTTGTACTTCGGCTCGAACCGCGTCTTCCACAGATAGAGGCCGAGAAGACCGTGGACCACCACCGCGCCGATGAGGGCGACGATGAGGCCCGGGCGGGCCTTCGGCTTCGGGTCGTCGAACGGGTTATGCCGAGCAAGGGCTTCGTGGTGAGTATCAGACATCGGTCACCACCTAGCTCTTGTCTTCGCCGACCAGGGCCACGCTGTAGAACCCGTTGTCCTGCAACATGTTCATAACGCCCATGAAGTCGCCGTAGAGCACATCCTTGTCCGCACGGATGAAGATGCGCTCCTTCTCGGGGTTCCGCGACTCGCCCAGCTGCTTGCGGAGGTCGTCGCCCAAGGTGGCCAGGTCGGTGCGGAAGTCCTGTATGAACAGGTTTCCGCCCGGCTGGATCGAGATGTAGACCGGCTTCGGGGGGTTGGTGCCGGGCGGTGCGACGGCGGGTGGCAGAACCACCTTGACCGTCACGGCCGCCATCGGCGCCGCGACCATGAAGATGATCAGAAGGACGAGCATGACGTCGACGAAAGGCGTGACGTTGATCTCGGCGTTCTGAGTCTCCTCGTAGCGCCCGCCGCCTCCGCTAGAGAGTTTGGCGGCCATCTAGATTACGCCCCCTTGTCGAGCTGCCGGGAGATGGCGTTCATCAGCTCGGCCACGAACCCTTCAGAACGCGCGCCGTAAGCGGAGATGCGGGTCTGGAAGTAGTTGTAGAAGATAACCGAGGGGATGGCGGCGAACAGGCCGAGACCCGTGGCGAGCAGCGCTTCGGCGATGCCGGGGGCGACGACGGCCAGGTTGGTCGTGTTGGTGTTCGCGATGCCGATGAACGAGTTCATGATCCCGTAGACGGTGCCGAACAGACCGATGAACGGACCGTTCGAACCGACCGACGCGAGGTACTGCATGCCGCCCGAAAGGCGACGAGCCAGGGCCGCCTGAACGGCGCTCACGGCGTGCTGGGCGCGGTCGATCGTGGTGTCGCGGTGCTCACCGGTGATCGCGAGCCCGGCCTGACGGCTGAGTTCGATTTCCTGAGCGGCCGCGGCGGCCATGTCGGCGAGCGGGTTGCCGTCATACTCTTCCGAGAGAGCGATGCGGCTCATGTCGTTGATCGACTTCGCAGCGCGGAACGATTCCACGAAGCTGTCCGACACCCGGTTCAGAGCGCGGAACTCGAGGATCTTCGTCACGAGGATGGTCCAGCTCAGCACCGAGGCCAGGGCCAGGCCGATCATGATCACCTTCACGACCGGGTCGGCGTCCATGAACATGGTGCCGACGTTGAGCTTGCCCGCGTTCTTCATGGTCGGCGGTTCGGCGGGTTCACCAGCCGGGGCCGCAGCGTCAGCGGCGGGGGCGGCGGC
>JBKOYY010000103.1:0-22086 GCA_046725615.1 Pseudomonadota bacterium | reverse complement strand
CCGCAGGACAGCGAACACCATCCAGAGGGTCAGCGGCACGAGCGCGGCGGCCATCAGGCCGTTCGACAGCCACTCGGCCGCGCCGTGATGGGCGGCGCCCAGGCCGCGGGCGCGGGACATCGGGGTGCGGAAATCGGGCTTGCCCATCAGAGCGCTCCCACCATGCCCGCGATGACCCAGACCGCGAGGGTCGCGGCGATCGCGAAAGCGAAGCTGGCGACCGAGAGCGCGTTCGCTTGCTGGACCTTCATGCCGTAGCCGAGGTCCCAGACCATGTGCCGGACGCCGGCGGCCAGGTGATAGAAGAATGACAGGCTCATGCCGAACATGACGAATTTGCCGAGCGGCGAGCCCAGGCAGGCCTTGAAGGCGCCGTAGGCTTCAGGTCCGGCCGCCAGGCTGAGCGCCCAGGCCGCCAGGATCAGGGCGCCCAGGTACAAGCCGACGCCGGTGACCCGGGTGGCGATCGAGGCCGCCATGGTCACATGCCATCGCCACACGGAAAGGTGCGGCGACATGGGACGGTCTGCAGGACCGCGTGGAACGATCGTCATGGCGTAGCCGCCGCCTCCCCAAAAGCCTTCGGCCCCACGGGTTTTAGGCTCCGCGCGGGGGGTGTCAACGAAGCCTGCGTACCACACGTCACGTAGGGTCGCGGAACTTCGCCAACGGTGAAGTATCCGGCATGAGACTAGGCGCGCAATGCGCGAATGCGTTAGCGTTCCTTCGCGAAAGGCGAAGGATGCGGTTCGACCTCACTGACCTCCGGCTCTATTGCGACGTCGTCGAGGCGGGCTCGATCACGGCCGGCGCCGAGCGCAGCCGCCTGGCGCTGGCCGCCGCTTCCACCCGCATCCGCCACATGGAGGCGGCCCTGGGGGCCGAACTGCTCACCCGCTCGCGCCAGGGCGTGACTCCAACGCCCGCCGGTCGGATGCTGCTCAAGCACGCCCGCGGCCTCTTGGCCCAGGCGGCGCGGATGCGCGAGGACCTCTCGGCCTTTGCCGGGGGGCGCTCGGGTGAAGTGCGGCTGCTTGCCAACACCAACGCGCTGACCGAATTCGTGCCCGAGGTGCTGTCGTCGTTCCTCGCCGCCCACCCGCAGGTCAGCGTCGACCTCGAAGAGCGGCTGTCGGACGAGATCGTCGGCCTGATCGCCGAAGGTGTCGGCGACGTCGGCATCGTCGCCGGCACCGTCGACACCGGCGCGCTGCAGGCCTTCCCGTTCCGCTCGGACCGCTTCGTGGTGGTGACGGCCGAGGGGCACCCGCTGGCGCAGCGGCAGTCCGTGCCCTTCGCCGAGGTCCTCGACTTCGACCTCGTCGGCCTGGAGCGCTCCAGCTCGCTGCAGCGGTTCCTCACGGACAAGGCTGCCCGCGCCGGTAGGCCGCTGCGCGCCCGCGTCCAACTCCGGAGTTTCGACGCGGTCTGCCGCCTCGTGGAGTCGGGCGTCGGCGTGGGCGTCGTGCCCCAAAGCATTGCTCGCCGCGCGGTCCGCAGCATGACCCTGGCGATCATCGACCTCGCAGACGACTGGGCTGTGCGCGAGCTGATGATCGTTGTGCGCGACCTGGACGATCTGCGGCCGTCCGCCCGCGAACTCGTGGAAGCCTTGCGGGCTTAGCGGTCCTGCAGCCAGTCGGCCGAACGCATCTCCTGCAGACGCGAAGCCGTGCGCTCGAACTCGAATGCACCGTCACCCTCAGGGTAGATCTTGGTGGGCTCGGTTTCGGCCAGGACGACCAGCTGGGTCTTGGCCTCGTAGAGGGCGTCGATCAGCGTCACGAGCCGGCGCGCCTCCTGGCGGCGGCTGGGATCGAGGCGCGGCAACCCCTCCAGAAACACCGTGTGGAACCGCTCGGCGACGGCCAGGTAGTCGTTGGGCCCCAGCGCCACCGAGCACAGGCTCCCGAAGCTGGCGCGCAGCAGGTTGCCGGCGGCGTGCGGGAAGTGGACCTTCCGGCCCAGCACCTCCAGCGTCTCGCCGTCCTCCTCCTCGGGGCCGAGCACCTCGGTCCACAGCGCCTCGAACGACCGCTCGTTGTCTGGGTCGATCGGCGAGAACCAGGTGCCCGCCGCCCGCAGGCGGTCCAGCCGGTAGTCGTGCGGCCCAGCGATGGTGACGACCTCCACACGGCTCTTGAGCAGGTCGATGAAGGGCAGGAAGAGCTGGCGGTTGATGCCGTTCCGATAGAGCTCGTCCGGCAGGCGGTTGGACGTGGCGACCAGAGTCACGCCGCGGGTGAAGAGCGCCTCGAACAGCCGGCCCAGGATCATGGCGTCGGCGATGTCGGTGACCTGGAATTCGTCGAAGCAGAGCAGACGCGCGTCGGCGGCGACGACGTCGGCCACGGGCGGGATCGGATCGTCGCCCTTGTGCTGGCCGAACCGCGCCTTGCGGGCGGCCGCGTCGCCTTTGCGCCAAGCGTCGATCAGCCGGTGGATCTCGCCCATGAAGACGTGGAAGTGGGTGCGCCGCTTCTTCTCGACACGCACCGTCTCGAAGAACAGGTCCATAAGCATAGTCTTCCCGCGGCCGACCGGGCCGATCAGGTAGACGCCTCGCTGGCTCTCCGGCCGCTTGCCGAACAGGCGCCCGAGCCCACCCTTCGGCTCGGCGGCGGCCAGGTCGGCCTCCAGGCGCGCGAGCTGCGCCAGCGCCGCGCGCTGGGCCGGATCGGGTCGGATGGCGCCGGTGGCGACGCGGGCCTCGTAGGCGTCTTCGAGGGCTGAAGGCATCGCCGTCCGCCCTAGCGGCCACGGCGGCGAAGCGCAAGGAACGGCGCCCCGGCTTCGCGCGTTCTGCCTTGGAGGCAGAAATAGGAGCGTCCGATGGCCAGCAACGACCAGACGGACAACGGCGACCTCGGCACGGGGACCCCCGCCAACGTCGACATCCACAAGTTGGGACAGGGCGACAAGCCGCAATCCGACTGGGGCGAAGCGGCGGAAGGCTCGACGTTCTCGTCCAATCACACCCGCCGCTCCGAACGCGCCGAGGTGGAAAGGGGTCAGGGTTCGAAGACCCGCCTGGCCAACAAGGCCCAGGTCAGCCGGCGGACCTGACTCCCAAGGACGACCGCGGGCGACTAGTTTCGATGGATGACCCGCGTCGCCCTTCTGGGCCTCCCCACCGACCAGCATTCCTCATTCCTGCGCGGCGCGGCCAGGGGTCCGGCCGCGATCCGTGCGGCGCTACACTCCCCCCACAGCCACCTGACCGCCAGCAACGGCGTCGAGGTGGGCGGCGTGCTGCACGACCTGGGTGACGCGCCCTTGTTGGAGGACTCCGGCGACCTTGCGCGGATGGTGGAGGCTGTTCGCGCCGCCTTCGCCGAGGGACCGGCCATTGTGTTGGGCGGCGACCACGCGATCACCTATCCCGTGCTGGCGGGGATCGCCGCGGCGGAGATCGCGCCGCCCCGGATCGTCCATATCGACGCCCATCCCGACCTCTACGACGACTTCGAGGGCGATCCACTCTCGCACGCCTCGCCGTTCGCGCGGATCCTGGAGCAGGGACTGGCGGGCAGCCTGACCCAGTTGGGCATTCGCACGGTGAACGCCCACCTGCGCGATCAGATCGCCCGTTTCGGGGTGCGCGCGTTCGCTCCCGACGAGCACGCGGCGGGGCTGGCCGCCCTGCCAGCCGGACCGACCTACATCTCCATCGACCTCGACGGACTCGACCCGGCATTTGCGCCGGGGGTGTCGCACCACGAGCCGGGCGGCCTCACTACCCGCGAGGTGCTCGAGGTGATCTGGAAGACGCCGGGCCCGGTGATCGGCGGCGACGTCGTCGAGTTGAACCCCGACCGGGACATCCACGGGATGACCGCGACCCTGGCGGCCAAGCTCGTCAAAGAACTTGCCGCCAGGATCAGCGCGGACGCTATTTCATCGTCGGGATGACGAAGGCCGAGTCCTCGACCGCGCCTTCCGGCCAACGGGCGGTGATGGTCTTCACCTTGGTGTAGAACTTCACGCCTTCCATGCCGTGCTGGTTGGTGTCGCCGAAGGCGCTCCGCTTCCAACCGCCGAAGGTGTGGTAGGCCACCGGCACCGGGATCGGCACGTTGATGCCCACCATGCCGACGTTGACCCGCTGGGCGAACTCGCGCGCGGCGCGGCCGTTGCGGGTGAAGATGGCGACCCCGTTCCCGTACTGGTGCGAGGACGGCAGGTCGAGCGCCTCCTCGAAGGTCTCGGCGCGGACGATCTGCAGCACCGGCCCGAAGATCTCCTCGTTGTAGGTCTTCATGCCCTTCTTCACGCCGTCGAACAGCGACGGGCCGATGAAGAAGCCCTTCTCGTAGCCCTGCAGCGCGAAGCCGCGGCCGTCGACCACGAGCTCTGCGCCTTCCTTCACGCCGAGGTCGATGTAGCCCTCGATCTTCTCCTTGTGCGCCTGGCTGACCACCGGACCATACTGGGCGGCCGGGTCGGTCGAGAGGCCCACCTTCAGGCTGTCGAGCTCAGCCAGGACGCGCTCGCGGACCTCGTCGGCGGTCTTCTTGCCCACCGGCACGACCACCGGCAGCGCCATGCAGCGTTCGCCGGCAGAACCGTAGGCGGCGCCGATGATGTCCTTGGTCGCCTGCTCAAGGTCGGCGTCGGGGAGGATGATGCCATGGTTCTTGGCCCCGCCCATGGCCTGGACGCGCTTACCGGCCGCCGTGCCGCGGCTGTAGACATAGTGGGCAATGTCGGACGAGCCGACGAAGCTCACCGCCTTGATGTCGTCGTGGTCGAGGATGGCGTCGACGGCGCTCTTGTCGCCATGGACGACGTTCAGGACGCCTGCGGGCGCCCCGGCCTCCATCATCAGCTCGGCCAGGCGGACCGGAACGCTGGGGTCCTTCTCCGACGGCTTCAGGATGAAGGTGTTCCCCACCGCGATGGAGATGCCGAACATCCACATCGGGATCATGGCCGGGAAGTTGAACGGCGTGATGCCCGCGCACACGCCCAGCGGCTGGCGCATGGAATAGACATCGATGCCGGGGCCGGCGCCCTCGGTGTATTCGCCCTTCAGCACGTGCGGGATGCCGCAGGCGAACTCGATGACCTCGAGGCCGCGCTGGATGTCGCCCTTGGAGTCGGCGATCACCTTGCCATGCTCGGACGAGAGCAGTTCGGCCAGCTCGTCCATGCGGGCTTCCACCAGCCGCTTGAACTCGAACATGACCCGCGCGCGCCGCTGCGGGTTCACCTGGGCCCAGCCGACCTGGGCGCGCAGGGCGGACTGCACCGCACGGTCCACCTCGGCGTCAGTGGCAAGCTGGACGCGGGCCTGGACCTCGCCGGTGTTGGGATTGAAGACGTCGCCGAAACGGCCGGAGGCGCCGGTGAAGGCCGCGCCGTCGATGAAATGAGTGATCTCGCGCATGGGCGGCTTTTAGGCCCCGCAGGACCGCCCGCCTAGGGGGCGCACGTCAGCGCCTTACGCTGCGGCGCCATCCTCCTGGTCGAACGCCAGCATGACCCGCAGGCCGTCCGGCTGGAAATCCCGCTGCAGCGCTCCGTTCGGCAGCCGTTCGGCCGCGTCGGTGATCAGGCGCGAGCCGAAGCCTTCCCGCCGGGGCGCCGAAACCGTCGGACCGCCGGCCTCCGCCCAGACCAGTTCCACCCGCCCCGCCTCCACCGTCCAGCTCAGGACGGCCGAGCCCTCCGGGCTGGACAAGGCGCCGTGCTTCACCGCGTTGGTCGCCAGCTCGTGGAGGGACATGGCGAGCAAGGTCACGCGGCCTGCGGGGATGGCCACCTTCGGGCCGGGCCTGAGCGTCAGCCGCGCGCCGAAGGCGGCCAGCACCACCGCGGCGATGTCCGAAAGCTGGACGTCGCCGTCGGCGTCTACGGTCAGCAGGTCCTGGGCGGCGGCCATCGACTCGAGCCGTCCGAGCAGGGCGGCGGCGAAGCCAGGCACGTCGCTGGCGAACTTCGCCTCGCGCGAGACAAGGCCCGCGACCACGGCAATGGAGTTCTTCACCCGATGGCGAAACTCGCCGGTCATCAGCTCGAGCCGCTCGGTCAGGTGCTTCTGGTGGGTGATGTCGCGGAATCCAACCGCGACCCGGTCGGGGTCGATGGCGACGGCCGCATCCCGATACCAGTAGACCGTGCCACGGAAGTCGTGGGCGTACTCGACCTCGCTAAGTTCGCGCGACTGCAGGATGCGCATGTAGCGGGGCGTCATCTGCGGGTGATCGTGGCTCGCGGGGAACACGTCCATCATCCGGCGGCCGGCAAGCGGGCCGGCGCGGACGATCGCCTCGGCGGCGGGGTTGGCATACTCCCAGATGAAATCGATCACCTGACCCGCTGCGTCCCGAACGGCGTGCAGGATGACAAAGCACTCGGGACTGAGCTGCTGCGAGGCCCGGAGCGTCCGTTCGCTCTCGCGCAGCGCCGCCTCGGCCTCCTCCAGGGCGGTGATCTCCTGGACCCCCACCAGCAGGCCGACGGCCTTGCCGCCCGGCCCGCGGAGGGGTGTGATGTTCTCGATGAACGTTCGCCGCAGGCCCGGCGCCTTCGGGGTGATGGCCGTGACCCTCAATCCCTGCTGGGGACGGCCCGTTTCCAGCACAGTCTGAAGCCGAGGCTCCAGCTCGGGCGCCAGTTCGGGCAACAGTTCGCGCAGCGTATGTCCGGGGTGGGCGTGCGCGGGCAGGCCATTGATGCTCGCCAGGAAATCGTTGCAGCGCACGAAGCGGAGGTCGTGGTCCAGGACGGCGAGACCGAACGGCGCCACCTGGAACAGCATCCCGAAATCCACTTCGAGTCCGACCTCTTCGCCGTGACCCGCGTGCCCTGTCCGCGTTCGCGTCATGGCGCCTCCCGCACGGGAAGCTATGAATCTCGCATAACAGAGTCCATCCACCTCCAGTCACCGGTGTCACCGGGCGCCGCCCTCAAGCTGTGCCCGCGGCCTTGGCATCGAGGCGCCGCCGGGCGACGCCGCGACATTCCGTCCGGTCGACGCCTACCCGTTCTGAGCGGTCGGGAACCTCGGCGTGACTCCCCAGGCGAGATCCGCTAAGAGCGCCGCCGTCATGACGCGGTTTTCGCACCATCACGGCCACCACCATCCGACCTTCGCGGGATCGGGCGGGACGCGCGTGGCCTGACGCGAACCCTCCGAGCCCCGCCCACGCGGACGGGGCCCCGGCCTTCTGCCTCGTCCGTCGCCTCCAGCTTCAGAGAGACGACGATGAGCCTTCCTTCCTCCAATTCCTTGAGTGACGCCGCGCCAGCCGGTAAGCGCCCCGCCATGAGCGAGCGCCCCGAAGCCCGAAGCCCCCGTGGATTCATTGACCGCCGCGGCCGCGATGTCGTCGCCGAGCGGTCCATCCTGGCCGCCGTGTCCAAGGTGTACGAAGCCTGGGGCTTCGAGCCGCTGGAGACAGGGGCGTTCGAATACGCCGACGCGCTCGGCAAGTTCCTGCCCGACGCCGACCGTCCGAACGAGGGCGTCTTCGCCCTGCAGGACGACGACGAGCAGTGGATGGCGCTGCGCTATGACCTGACCGCGCCGCTGGCCCGGTTCGCGGCGCAGAACTGGGAGACTCTGCCGAAGCCCTTCCGTCGCTACGCCTTCGGGCCGGTCTGGCGGAACGAGAAGCCCGGCCCTGGCCGCTTCCGCGAATTCGTGCAGTGCGACGCCGACACCGTGGGCTCGGCGCGCCCCGAGGCCGACGCCGAGATCATCGCCATGGCGGTCGAGGGCCTGGAGGCCGCCGGCTTGCCGGCCGGCTCGGCGGTCATCAAGATCAACAACCGCAAGCTTCTCAATGGCCTGATGAGCGCCATCGGCGTCACCAGCGAGGCGCAGAAGCTCACCATCCTGCGGGCGGTGGACAAGCTGGACCGCCTGGGTCCCGACGGCGTTCGCCGGCTGCTGGGCGAGGGCCGCAAGGACGAGAGTGGCGACTTTACCAAGGGCGCGGGCCTGAACGCCGCCGGGGCCGAGCGGGTCCTGGCGTTCACCGCCGCGGGCGTGGGCGGACGGTCCGAGACGCTCGCGATGCTGGCCGACGTGGTGGGCGGCTCCGCCGAGGGCGACGAGGGGCTCAATGAACTGGCCGCCATCGACGTGGCTCTGCGCGGCCTGGGCGTCGGCCCAGAGCGTGCGGCGTTCGACCCTTCGGTGGTGCGTGGACTTGAGTACTACACGGGCGCCGTCTTCGAGGCCGAGCTGCTGCTGTCCACCCTGGACGAGAAGGGCCAGCCCATGCGCTTCGGTTCGATCGGCGGAGGGGGCCGTTACGACGATCTCGTCGCCCGCTTCACCGGCGAGCGGACTCCCGCCACCGGGTTCTCCTTCGGGGTTTCCCGCCTGGCGGCGGCCTTGCGCGCGGCCGGCAAGGGCCCGGCCAAGGCCGCCCGGGGCCCCGTGGTGGTGATCGCCTTCTCCCAGGAGCGGATGGCCGACTACTTCGCCATCGCCCGCGAGATCCGCGCCGCTGGCATCCCGGCCGAGGTCTATCTCGGCTCGTCGGGCATGAAGGCGCAGATGAAGTATGCCGATCGCCGACTCTCGCCCGCCGCGGTCATCGTCGGTGACGACGAGCTGGCCGCCGGCACGGTCACGGTAAAGGACCTCGACCTCGGCCGCGAGCTGGCCTCCAAGGTCACCGACAACGCCCAGTGGCGCGGCGAACGGCCTGGCCAGCAGACGATCCCGCGCGGCGAGCTCGCGGCCGCCCTTCGCCGCATCCTGGACGCCGGCTGATGCGCGTCGAGCCCCCCGTCCCCGCCGAGGTGGTGGCCGCCGTCCGCGCGCCCCTCGAAGGCGCCGGCGCCGAGCGCGCCGACGCGCCACTGCTGCAGCCCCTGAACCTGCTGCTGGACCTCGCCGGCGAGGCCATGCGCGCCCGGCTTTTCGTGGTCCAGGCCGAGGGCGGGGCCGAGACGTGCCTGCGCCCCGACTTCACCGTGGCCATCGCCCGCCAGCACATCGAGAGCGGGCGGGCCGCCGGCCTGTACTGGTACGAGGGGGCCGCGTTCCGCTCGGCCGCTGGCTCGGACCAGCCGGAGGAGTTCGTGCAGATCGGCCTGGAGATGTTCTCGCCCGGTGGCGGTGGAGTCGAGCAGGCAGACGCCGAGATCGCCGCGCTCGCCTGGCGGGCGGCGGCCGCTGGGGGCCGGGACGACCTGACCCTGGCGTTAGGCGACGTGGCGCTTTTCGGCGCCTTCGTGGACTCCCTGGGACTGGCCGACAGTCTCGCGGCGCGGCTGCGCCGGGTGGCCGGTCGCCCGCGCCTGCTCTGGGGCGAGCTGGCCCGGACCGGCGGGGGCGGCGAGGCGGCGGGCGGCACGCTGGCGGGCCTGCTGGCCGGACTGAGCGAGCCCCAGGCCGCCGCCCTGCTGGAGGAGGTCTGGGCCCTGGCCGGCGTGGAGCCCGTCGGCGGCCGCGGTCCGGCCGAGATCGCCGCCCGCCTGATCCGAAAGGCCGAGGCCGCCGGGGCGCCCGCCCTGACCGAGGGGCAGGCCGAGGCGGTTCGCGGCTTCATGGCCATCGACGATACGCCCGCCTACGCCTTCGCCCGGATGCGCGAGCTGGCGGGGCCGAACGACGCCGCGCTCAAGGCGGCGCTGGGGGGCTGGGAGACGCGGCTGCTCGAGCTGTCGCAGTCGACGCCGGCCGATCGGATCCGGTTCACGCCGGCCCTGGGCCACGCCTTCGACTATTACGACGGGGTGACCTTCGAGGTGCGCTCGGCGGCGCTGGGCCCCGACCGCCCGGTGGCCGTCGGCGGCCGCTACGACGGATTGCTCGCTCGCCTGGACGGGCCGGCGGATGCCCGGGCGGTGGGTTGCATGGTGCGCCCCTGGCGCGCCTGGACGGGAGGCGAAGCGTGAACGGGCTCGTCATCGCCATCCCCTCGAAGGGACGGCTGAAAGAACAGGTCGAGGGCTGGCTCGCCGACGGCGGCCTGAAACTCGAGGTCAGCGGCGGCGCGCGCGGCTACATGGCGGCGCTCAAGGGCCTTCCGGGCGCTCAGGTGCGCCTGCTGTCGGCGTCCGACATCGCCGACGCGCTCGACAGCGGTGAAGTCCACCTGGGCGTCACTGGCGAGGACCTGCTGCGCGAACGCGGCGACGACCTGGACGCACGGGTCCTGCTGCTGAGGGCGCTGGGGTTTGGTCGCGCCGACCTCGTCACCGCGGTGCCCAAGAGCTGGCTCGACGTGGAGACCATGGCCGACCTGGAAGAGGTGGCGCACGACTATCTGGCCCGCACCGGCCGGCGGATGCGCGTGGCCACCAAATACCTGATGCAGACGCGCTCCTTCTTCGCGCGTCACGGCCTCGCCGATTACCGCATCGCCGAGTCGGGCGGCGCCACCGAGGGTGCGCCCGCGGCCGGCACCGCCGAGATCGTCGTCGACATCACCACGACCGGGGCCACGCTGGTGGCGAACGGGCTGAAGGTGCTGGCAGACGGGGTCATGCTGAAGAGCCAGGCCCAGCTCGCCGCCAGCCTGAAGGCTGACTGGAGCCCTGAGGCGCTGGCGTCGGCTGAGCGTCTGCTGCGCCTGGTCGAGGCCCGGGCCGCCGCCCTGCGCAGCGCAACCCTGGCCTGGCCCGGACGGGGCGATGCGGCAGAGACTTCGGTGGTGACGACGCTGATCGAGGCGGGCGCGTCCCGACGGCCCAACGGGCTGCTGGTCGAGTCGGCCCACATCGCCGACGCGTCGCTGGCGCTGACCGCCGCGGGCCTGGGCCCGGTCACGGTTTCGCGCCCGGACTTCGTCTTTGACGTGAGTTGTGCACCGTTCGACACGCTAAGGTCGAGAGTATTTGACGCAGACGTCAAAACTTAACGAGAAATTCCCTCTGTTCTCGAAAATCTGAACTTCACATGCCTGAAACACTTTGAAGCCCCGTTGACTCGGGCAGGAAATTGCCGTTCTGTCATCTGGCGAGAGACATGAAGGCGCTAGTCCAGAAGTCTCCGGCGTTTCGGGGAGGAAACGCCCGCTCAATCAGAGCGACTGCTCAAGACGGCCCGCAGCGATTATCCCCCGCTGCGGGCCGAATCTTTTTCGGAACACCCCTCATTTTGACTCATGAGTCAAAACCGGCGGCCTCGCCGCAGGCGTGTCGGACGAGTCCCTTGCAACCTGCCTGCCCGTCCCCGATATCGCCGTGACCTGGCGGGGAGTGGCGGGATGGAAACGGTTCGGTTGCCGCAGTTGGGCGGGTGCGTGTGCGGACAGATCCGCTACCGGCTGACCGCCGCACCGCTGCTGGTCTACGCCTGCCACTGCCACGACTGCCAGAAGCGATCCGGCTCGGCCTTCGGGCTGACCGTCGTGGTCCGTAGCGCCGACGTCGTCGCGGACGGCGACCTGGAGGTTGTCCGGCTGCCGACGCCATCGGGACGCACCGTCGAGCAGCACCTCTGCCCGACCTGCCGCTGCCGGATCTACGCCCAGGCGGCCGAAGCGCGCGACGTCCTGAGCCTCCGGGCGGGCAGCCTCGACCAGACCGATTGGGTCGTCCCGGTCGTCCAGACCTGGACCCAGAGCGCCCTGCCCTGGGCGCTCATTCCAGGTGTCCGCCACCTGCCTCAGGAAGAGTTCGACTTTGTCGCCCTGGGGCGCGAGTGGCAGGCCCGGGCGCCGGCGTTCGTCGCTGACTAAGCGTCAGCTCGCGCCGGTCGAGCCGAAGCCGCCGGCGCCCCGCGCCGTCTCATCCAGGCTGGCGACCTCGGTCCAGCGCGCCTGCACCACCGGCGCGACCACGAGTTGGGCGATGCGGTCGCCGCGGCGGATCGCGAAGTCCTCCTCGCCCAGGTTGACCAGGATCACCTTCACCTCGCCGCGATAGTCGGCGTCGATGGTGCCGGGAGTGTTCAGGCAGGTGATCCCCGACTTCAGCGCCAGACCCGAGCGCGGCCGCACCTGGGCCTCGTAGCCGGCCGGCAGCGCAAAGGCGTACCCAGTGGGGACCGCGTGGCGCGCGCCGGGGCGCAGGACGAACGGCTCGTCGTCGGGCACCGCCGCGCGCAGGTCCATCCCCGCGGACTGGGCCGTCTCGTAGGCTGGCAGCGGCAGGCCCTCGGCGTGCGGCAGGCGGGTGATCGGAACGACGGGGGCGGTCACTTGCGGAACTCCTCGGCCATGCGCTCGGCCAGCCGGCGGGCGACTTCGCCCTTGGGCAGGCGGTCCCATCGCTCGATTCCGCCGGCCGTGACGATGGCGATGGCGTTGTCGTCCCCGCCCATCGTGCCTTCGATGCTGACGTCATTGGCCACGATCCAGTCGCAGCCCTTCCGCGCCAGCTTGGCCCTGGCGTGGTCGTCCACATCGTTGGTCTCGGCGGCGAAGCCGACCACCAGCTTCGGACGCCGGCCGCAGTTGGAGAGGGTGGCCAGAATGTCGGGGTTCTCCACCAGCCGGATCGGCGGCGGACCTTCGGGGCCCTTCTTGATCTTTCGGTCGCCTTCGGCCTCCGGCCGCCAGTCGGCTACGGCGGCCACGCAGACCGCGATGTCGGCCGGCAGGGCCGCCTCGCAGGCCGCGAGCATCTGGCGCGCGGTCTCGACCTCGACCCGCTTCACGCCGGACGGCGCCGCGAGGGCCGTGGGGCCGCTGACCAGCGTGACGTCCGCGCCCAGCGCGGCCAGCGCCCCGGCAATGGCATAGCCCTGCTTGCCGGACGAACGGTTGGTGATCAGCCGGACCGGATCGATGGGCTCGGCCGTCGGGCCCGCCGTGACGATGGCCCGCCGCCCCGTCAGCGGACGGGCGCCGCCGAGGGCCGCAAGGATCGCTTCCAGGATCGCCGGCGGCTCGGCCATACGCCCCGGGCCGTATTCGCCGCACGCCATGGCGCCCTCGTCGGGGCCTACGAACAGCACCCCGTCCGCCTTCAGAAGCGCGAGGTTCCGCTGGGTCGCGGGATGGTCCCACATCCGCACGTTCATCGCCGGCGCCATCAGCACCGGCTTGTCCGTGGCCAGCAGCGTCGTGGAAGCGAGGTCCCCCGCAAGGCCGTTCGCCGCCTTGGCCATCAGGTCGGCCGTCGCTGGAGCCACCACCACCAGGTCGGCCGATCGCGACAGCTCGATATGGCCCATCTCGGCCTCGTCGGTGAGGCTGAAGAGTTCGGAATAGACCTTGTCCTCGGCCAGGGCCGACAGGCTGAGCGGCGTGACGAACTGCGCGCCCGCCCCCGTCAGGATCGGCCGCACGCCGACCCCGGCCTTGCGCAGGAGCCGCGTCAGCTCCAGCGCCTTGTAGGCCGCGATGCCGCCGCCGACGATGAGGAGAACCCGCTTATCGACCACGCGCCTGCCCCGACCTGAAGAGGGCTCCGATTTAGGTCATTGGAGGGGACTCGACAAACCCGGGCTGATGTGTTCCATCTTTGTTCCAATTCAACCATAGGACGGAGATTGGGGATGGCTGGAACCAGGATTGTGCTGCTGCTTGCCGCGGCGGCCCTGGCGCTCACCGCCTGCGACAACGGCCCCTCGGCGGTGGCGCCGAAACAGGCGGCCGGAACCCAGATGGCTCAGGACTCGGCGCCGATCGGCGACGCGGCGGACTCGACGGCACGTGAACGCGCGCAGGCCGACCACCGCGACGATCCGGTGAAGCTGGTCGACGGCAAGCCGATGTGGTCGGCCAGCCGCCGCTTCTCGGCCGAAGAGAACGCCCAGCGCGCCTTCACGCGCAATGGGGAGGCGTTCGGCGCCCGCAGCGTCGACGACTTCGTGGAGAAGGCCCACGCCTTCGTGGACCACCCGCCGAAGGGCACCCTCACCCTGACGCGGGCCAACGGCGACCGTCTGCTTTACGACCCCAAGGGCAATGTCTTCGCCGTGGCCAGCAAGGCGGGCGCGCCGCGGACCATGTTCAAGCCCGACGAGGGCATGGCCTACTGGGAACAGCAGAAGTCCCGCGAGGCCCGCCGACAGGCGAACCGCCGCAACCGCGACGACGACGAAGCGTAGGTTTCCCAGACGGCGTTCAAGGCGCCGCCATCGGGGGACGGAAGCTAGCTCAGCCAGGCGCCGACAAGAAACGCCGCGCCCGAGGCGAGCGCGCCCAGGGCGAACCAGAGGAGCGCGCCCCCCTCACGCTCAGCTTCGGCCAAGACGACGGGCCGCGGCGGCGTCTCGGCCAGGCGGGCGATGTTCCGGACGGCGGTCTCAACCTCGCCGGCGAACCGCTTCACCCGCGTCGCGGGTGAGAGCTCGCGGGCGATCCAGCGGCGGACAACCGGCTCGGACGCGGCCCAGATGTCGTGGTCCGGGTCGATCCGTCGGGCGACGCCCTCGACCGTCATCATGGTCTTCTGCAGCAGCACCAGTTCGGGCCGGAGGCGCATCTCGAAGAGGGCGGTGATCTCGAAGAGCTGGGTCAGCACGCGGCTCATGGCGATCGTGCTGGCGGCGCGTCCGAAGACGGGTTCGCCCACAGCCCGTAGCGCCTGGGCGAAGGCGGCGACGCTGTGGTGCGCCGGCACGTAGCCCGCATCGAAGTGCACCTGGGCCACCTGGACATAGTCGCGGCGCAGGAAGCCCCAGAGGATCTCGGCCAGATAGCGCCGCTCGGTCGGGCCGAGGCGGCCGATGATGCCGAAGTCCACGGCCTGCAGCCGGTCGGGCGCGGCGGCGAACAGATTGCCCTCGTGCAGGTCAGCATGGAACACGCCGTGATCCAGCGCCTGGGCCAGGAACGCACGCGTCAGGTTGTCGGCCAGCGCCTTGCGGTCCAGCCCGGGCTGCTCGAGAGCCGCCTCGTCGGAGAGCGGGAGGCCCTCGGCCCAGGCCAGCGTCAGCACACGCTTGCCGACGCCCTCCCACAGCACCTTCGGCGCCGACATGTAGCCGTCAGCCGCCATCACCTCGGCGAGTTCGTCCGCACCGGCAGCCTCGAGTCGCAGGTCCAGCTCCAGCTCGGTCGCCCGCACCACGGTCTCGGCAAAGGCCAGCGGCTCCAGCCGGCGCGCCGGCGGCGCCCACCGCTCGATCAGGCGTCCAGCCAGCTTCAGCACTTCCGAGTCGGCGGCGACGCGCCGTTCGATGCCCGGCCGCAGCACCTTCACCGCCACCCGCCGGCCGTCCAGCAGGGTCGCATCGTGGGCCTGGGCGAGGGAAGCGGCCGCCACCGGATCGCCAAACGTGGCGAACAACGCGCCGACCGGCCGGCCGAGCTCCTGCTCGACCAGCAGCCGCGCCTCGCCCGTGGGGAATGGCGGCAGCTTGTCCTTCAGGCGTGAGAGGTCCTCGGCGAAGGTCCGGCCGAAGATATCCGCGCGCGTGGAGAGGAGCTGGCCCAGCTTGATCGCCACCGGCCCCAACCGCTCCAGCGACCGCGCCAACCGCTCGCCCGGTCGCCCGTCACGGCGGGTCGCGAACACGCGCAGCGCGGAGGCCGCCGTGCGCACGCCCGAGGAATAGAAGCCTTCCAGTTCGCGCGGCAGCAGGGCGTCGTTGCGGACCAGCGTCCAGCCAGCGCCCATCAGCCGCAGGAAAGCGCCCAGCGAGGCCATCGGCGCCTCAGATCGCCCGTCCGGTATGCAGCGCCGCCACGCCGCCGGAATAGTTGGTCCAGCCCACCTGGCTGAAGCCGGCCGCGCGGATCATGTCGGCGAAGGTCTTCTGGTCCGGGAACCGACGGATGCTCTCCACCAGGTACTGGTAGGACTCCCGGTCATTGGCCACCCGGGCGCCGATCTCGGGGATCACTTTGAAGGAATAGGCGTCGTAGGCCGCGCGCAGCGCCTCGGTCACCGGACGCGAGAACTCAAGGCAGAGGAAACGCCCGCCGGGCTTCAGCACCCGCCGCGCCTCGCGCAGCGCCGCCGGGATGTCGGTGACGTTGCGGATGCCGAAGCTGATCACATAGGCGTCTGCCGAGGCGTCGGGCAGCGGCAGCCGCTGGGCGTCGCCCACCGACCAGCAGATTTCCGGCATGCCGCCCCGCTCGATGCCGGCTGCGATCATCTCGGCGTTGTAGTCGACCACGAAGATCTTCGCGTCGGGGCCGCCCCGGCGCTCCTGCACCCGCCGCGCCATCTTGGCGAACCGTCGGGCCATATCGCCCGTGCCGCCGGCGCAGTCGACGATGGTCTCGCCCGCTTGAGGATTGAGCCTGGCCGCCACCGCGTCCTTCCAGAGCCGGTGCACGCCCGCGCTCATCAGGTCGTTCATCAGGTCGTAGCGGCTGGCGACGCGGTCGAAGACCCCGCGGACCAGCGAAGGCTTCTCGGCGGCGTCCACGTCGCGGAAGCCGAAGGTGGCGGAAGGTCCCGTCATGGCTGCTCCATAGCCTCCAACCCCTTGGCGCGCCAGCGATGGCGTGCCAAGCGAGGCGCGATGCCTGAGTTGCCGGAAGTCGAGACTGTGCGCCGGGGCCTGGCGCCCGTGCTGGAGGGTCAGCGGCTGGCCCGGGTCGAAGCCCGCCGGCCCGACCTGCGCTTTCCCCTGCCGCCCAACTTCGTCCAGGTGCTGACCGGCGCCCGGATCGAGCGGCTGGACCGGCGGGCCAAGTACCTGCTGGCGCGCCTCGACCGCGAGGACACCCTGGTGATGCACCTGGGCATGAGCGGCCGCTTCGAGATCTCCCGGCCCGACGGCGAGATCCGGCCCGGCCACTTCCACTACGCGCCGGACCCCGACCCCAAGCACGCCCACATCGTCTTCGAGAGCGAGGCGGGGCCGAAGGTCACCTACTACGACCCACGCCGGTTCGGTTACATGGCGCTGGTGAACACGGCGACGCTGGACATGCATCCCTGGTTCGCCGGCCTCGGGCCCGAACCGCTGTCCGACGCCTTCGACGCCACGCGCCTCAAGACCGCCTTCGCCGGCCGCCGCCAGGGGCCAAAGACCCTGCTCCTCGACCAGCGCACCGTCGCGGGGCTCGGCAACATCTATGTCTGCGAGGCGCTGAACCGCGCCCGCATCTCGCCCTTTCGGCCGGCCGGGGGGATCTCGGCGACGCGGCTGGGGCGGCTGGTCCCGGCGATCAAGGACGTCCTGGCCGAGGCGATCGAGGCCGGCGGCTCGTCCCTGCGCGACTTCGCCCAGGCCGACGGCGCGCTAGGCTATTTCCAGCACCGGTTCCGCACCTACGACCGCGAGGGCCAGCCGTGCCGCAACGACGGCTGCAAAGGCGTGATCGCCCGGAAGGTCCAGGCCGGCCGCTCCACCTTCTATTGTCCTGAGTGCCAGACGTGAGACCCTTCCTCGCCACCCTGCTCGGCCCCCTTCTGGCTGCGACAGTCGCCGCGCCCGGCCATGCCCAGCCGCCGGTGTGGGTGGTTCGCGACGCCGACTCCGAGATGGTGCTCTTCGGCTCGGTGCACGTGCTGCCGCCGGGGCTGGACTGGCGGCCGAAGGCGCTCGACACCGCCCTTGGCGAGGCCCAGGACCTGTGGTTCGAGCTGCCCAGCGGCCCCGCCGCCGAGGCCGAGGTGGCGCGCCTGGCCGGCGAGCGCGGCGTACTGCCCGCGGGCCAGTCCCTGTTCCGCCTGCTGCCGCCCGACGACGTCGCGCTGCTGCTGAAGGTCGCCAAGGCCTATGGCGTCGAGCCGTCCCTGC
The DNA here is from genome assembly GCA_046725615.1 of Pseudomonadota bacterium. Lineage (GTDB taxonomy): Bacteria > Pseudomonadota > Alphaproteobacteria > Caulobacterales > Caulobacteraceae > Phenylobacterium. The sequence continues at coordinate 4,523 of JBKOYY010000103.1, read as the reverse complement.
TGGACCGGCTGGAACCCTGGCTGGCCGAGGTCGCGCTGGCCGGCGCCGCCTATCGCCGTGTCGGCGCGGCCACCGAGAACGGGGTCGAGGCCCAGGTCAGCGGCTCGGCGCCGGAAGCCATCCGCCGCGAGGCCTTCGAGACCCCCACCCAGCAGATCGACATATTCGACAGCGCCCCGCTCGCCGAACAGGTCGCCTCACTGCGCGAGACCCTGGGCGAGCTCGACGCCGACCCCGACGCCTACATGAAGCTGGTCCGCGCCTGGATGGCCGGCGACGCGCGCGGCCTGGACCAGGAGGCGCTGGAGCCCCTGCGCAAGGCCTCGCCCGGCGTCTTCCGCCGGCTGGTCACCGATCGCAACGCCCGCTGGGTCGAGGCGCTGGACCTGCGACTGAAGGGGCGAGGCCGGACGGTCGTGGTCGTGGGCGTCGGCCACCTCGTCGGCGAGGGCGGCCTGCCGGCCCGGCTGCGGGCGCTTGGCTATTCCGTCACGGGGCCGTAAGTCGCTGCGCGGAAGAGAGCGGAGCGCCCCATGAGCTATGAGACCCTGATCGTCGAGACCCCCAGCGCAGGCGTCACCCTGATCCGCCTGAACCGGCCCGAGGCGCTGAACGCCCTCAACAGCCAGCTCCTGGGCGAGCTCTCCAGGGCGCTCGACGCCGCCGAGGCCGACGAAACCGTCCGTTGCCTGGTGCTCACCGGCTCGGACCGCGCCTTCGCCGCCGGCGCCGACATCAAGGAGATGTCCGACAAGTCCTACGCCCAGATGTTCTCGGCCGACTTTTTCGGCGGCGCCGCGCGCCGGATCGAACAGTGCCGCAAGCCGATCATCGCTGCGGTGGCCGGGTACGCCCTCGGCGGCGGCTGCGAGCTTGCCATGCTGTGCGACTTTATCATCGCCGCCGAGACGGCGAAGTTCGGCCAGCCGGAGATCAACCTCGGCGTCATGCCCGGCATCGGCGGCACCCAGCGCCTGCCGCGCGCGGTGGGCAAGGCCAAGGCCATGGACATGGTTCTGACCGCCCGGATGATGGACGCCGCCGAGGCCGAACGCGCCGGGCTCGTCAGCCGCGTGGTCCCGGCCGACAAGATGCTGGAAGAGGCCCTGGCTGCCGCGGCGAAGATCGCCTCCCAGTCGCCCCTCGCGGTGGCGATGAACAAGGAGCTGGTGAACGCCGCCTTCGAGACCACGCTGTCCACCGGCGTGACGATGGAGCGCAGGCTGTTCCACTCGCTCTTCGCCTTCGAGGACCAGAAGGAAGGGATGGCCGCCTTCGTCGAGAAGCGGAAGCCTGACTTCAAGGGACGCTGAGGCGGCGTCGTTCGCCATTGACCGCCGGAGGCCCTTTCAGTATATCCGCGCCTCCAATTTCGCCCGCCCGGCGCAAACCGGGCGCGCTATCCGTTTCGAGAGCTTAGACGAATGGCCAATACGCCCGGCGCCAAGAAAGCGGTCCGCAAGATCGCCCGCCGCACCGAAGTGAACACCGCCCGCCGGTCGCGCGTTCGCACTTTCCTGCGCAAGTTCGAGGAGGCTCTGGCCTCCGGCGACGCCGGCGCGGCCAAGGAGGCCTTCGTGAAGGCTCAGTCCGAGCTGATGCGCGCCGTCGGCAAGGGCGTGGTCCACAAGAACACCGGCTCGCGGAAGGTCTCGCGCCTGGCCGCCCAGCTGAAGAAGATGTCGGCCGCCTGATCCGGCGTCGGCCAGGGGTCTCGAACCCCGGCTTCCGGCGCGGTTTCGGGGAACCTGTTCTCCGTCTTCGCCCCTAGGAATTTTCCCGCGGCGCCCCTCCGGGGGCGCTGCTTTTTTGTGCGGCAATTGGGCTTTCCAAAGCGCGGCCTGAGCCCCGAAAGCTCAGCTCGCAGACCCGGATTTCAGGCTTTCCCTTGGACCTAAAAGGGTCCTTTGTGAGTCAATCGAAATATCGCTCGACGGGTCTAAGAATCACCGTTGACCGCCCATCAGCCCCCATTAGTGTCGGGGGTCTTACAGGTTCTTTCCTCTTGATCCCGGGTCGAACCGGGACGCCGGCGGAGCACATGCGTTCGCCGAATAAGGATCTGTTTGTGTTGAACAAAGTGCTAGTCAGGGGGTTCGGGGCCCTGGCTTGTCCGATGCATTGCGATGGGGTTCGAGGGATGACGAGCGGGGGGGCTGCGGGAGCTATGGCAAGCGCGCCGGCGATGGCCGTGTGGAGCAAGACTTGCCAGGTCCTGAAGCGCGAGCTGGGCGATGCGACGTTCGGATCGTGGCTGGGCCAGGCGGCCCTGCGCGAGTCCGGGGACGAGGTGTGCGTGGTCGCCGCTACGGGCGTCGCGCGCGACTGGATCCGGCATAACGCCTGGCGGCGGATCGGTGAGCTCTGGGCGCAGAACGACCCGCTGGGCCGGCGCCTGGACCTGAAGAGCCGCATGGAGGTCGAGAGCGCGCCTCTGGCCGCCAACCCGCCCGTGCCCGCCAACTCGCCAGGACTCGCCCCGAAGGCCGCCCCCGTGACTACGTCGACCCCTGCACCTGTGTTCGAGATCGAGGTTGAGGCCGTGGCGCCCGTCGCCGCCCGACAGGGCCGCCAACAGGGCCTGCAGGAGCGCTACACCTTCGACAGCTTCGTGTCTGGGCCTGCCAACGAATTCGCCTTCGCCGTGGCCCGCCGCGTGGCGTCCTGGGCCGACGGCCACTTCAACCCGGTCGTCTTCCACGGCCCGTACGGCTTCGGCAAGACGCACCTCCTGAACGCCATCGCCTGGGAAGCCCTGCGCTCGTCGCCCGGAAAGCGCGTGGTGTACCTGTCGGCCGAGCGCTTCACCTCGACCTTCGTCAACGCGCTCCAGACCCGCCAGACGGCGGCGTTCAAGGACGAGCTGCGCAACGCCGACCTGCTGCTGATCGACGACGTCCACTTCGTGGCCGGCAAGACCCAGACGCAGGAGGAGCTGTTCCACACCCTGATCGCCCTCGTCGAGGACGGCCGCCGGGTGGTGCTGTCGGCCGACCGCTCGCCCACCGAAATCTCCGAGATGGAGCCCCGGCTGCGCTCACACCTGCAGGCGGGCCTCGTCTGCGGCATTGAACCGGCCGATCGCAGCCTGCGGCTGGGCATCCTGGAGCGCAAGCTTAACACCCTGGCCCAGGCAGGCGGCTTCGTGCCCGCGGCCCGGCCCGAGGTGCTGCAGTTCCTCAGCGACCGCTTCACCGACAGCGTGCGCGAGCTGGAGGGGGCGCTGAACACCCTGGTGGCCCGCGTGGGCGGCGACATCGCCCGCCTGGGCCTGGAGGAGGCCCAGAGCATCCTGCGGCCGCACCTGAGCGTGAATGAGCGCAAGGTGACCGTCGACATGATTCAGAAGATCGTGGCCGAGCACTATGCCCTCAAGCAGGCCGACCTGATCTCCGAGCGCCGGGCGCGCGCGGTCGCCCGTCCCCGCCAGGTGGCCATGTGGCTGGCCAAGCAGATCACCACCCGCTCGCTGCCCGACATCGGTCGCCGGTTCGGCGGTCGCGACCACACCACCGTCCTGCACGCCGTGCGCCGCATCGAGGCCCTGAAGGCCGAGGACGCCACGATCGCCCGCGACGTCGACGTCCTCCTGCGCAAGCTGCGGGGCTGATCGGCCCGATCTGAAGGGGCGCCGCGAAGGTCTCGCCGCGAGGCGGGCCCTTTGTCGTGGGCGGCGACCGGGACGGGAGCCCGGAAGGGGCGTAGGGTGCGTGGACCCGCACAACCGCGGGCCTTCCCGAAAAGCATCCCATGAGAGATCTCAAAGGCTCCGGCCTGACCGACCGGCTCGCCGCCGCGGCGGAGGCCAAGGCTGGCCTCCTGGCGAAGCTGAAGCCCAGGCCGACCGTTATCGATCCCCTGTTTGCAGACCGGCCGGCCATGGAGGCCGAGCGGCTGAAGGCCGTCCGCGAGGCGCGGGCGGCGCAGAAGGCGCAAGCCCAGCAGGCCGCCGCCGACCGCGTCGCCGCCGACCAGGCGGCCGCGGCGGCGCTAGAGGATGCGGCCCTGGCCGAGAAACGCGGCGTCCGCAAGGAACGCAAGCAGCTCAGCAAGGCCGAGGCCAAGGCCAAGCGCGACGCTCGCTACGCCGCCCGCAAGGCGCGCTGAAGCGAGACGTGCGCTGAACGAGAAAGGGCGGCTGGATCACTCCAGCCGCCCCTCTACTTGTCCGATGGTCGAGACGCTTAGGCGTCCGCGGCTTCCGGCTCGTCCTTCTTCGACAGGTCCTCGCCGGTCTCCTGGTCGACGACCTTCATGGAGAGGCGGGTCTTGCCGCGGTCGTCGAAGCCCAGGAGCTTGACCTTGACCTGCTGGCCTTCGGTCAGGACGTCCGAGACCTTCTCGACGCGCTGGTTCGAGATCTGGCTCACGTGAACCAGGCCGTCCTTGGCGCCGAAGAAGTTCACGAAGGCGCCGAAGTCGACGACCTTCACGACCTTGCCGGTGTAGACCACGCCGACCTCGGGTTCGGCGACGATGCCCTTGATCCAGGCGATGGCCTTGTCGGCGGCTTCGCCGTCGAC
>JBKOYY010000097.1:0-40562 GCA_046725615.1 Pseudomonadota bacterium | reverse complement strand
CCCCTGGCGTTCTTTGGGGGGGAATGCATGCCTGTCGTCACGACCTATGACGCTGTCCTGAGCGGCCTGTCCTGGAACGGTCTTGGGGTGAGCGGTCGGCCGACCTTCGTCACCTATTCGTTCGATGCGGCGGCGCCCGCGGACTACGCCGGCTCCTTCAGCGACGCGTTCCTGGCCAGCTTCCAGCCGTTCACCCCAGCCGAGCAGGCAATCGCGCGCCAGGCGCTGCAGGCCTGGGCAGACGCCAGCGGCCTGACGTTCTTCGAGGTTCCGGCCGGCCAGGGCGACATCCGCTTCGGCGTGTACGACTTCCGCTACGGTCCCGAGGATATCGAGGACGCCGCGGCCTTCGCCTACGAGCCGTACGTGTTGAACTATCCGACCGGCGCCGTGGAGTACGCCTTCGGCGGCGACGTGTTCGTGGACCTGGGCAAGGCGGACTTCGACACGCTCGTCCACGAGATCGGCCACGCCATCGGGCTCAAGCACCCGTTCGAGGGCTCGAAGACGCTGGACTACACCCTCGACGACCTGGCCCACACGGTGATGACCTACAACCCGGTGGGCGGCCCGGCGACGGCGCTGGGCACGCTCGACGTCGAGGCGGTGCAGCACCTCTACGGCCTGCCCGGCGCCGACGGCGGCCAGGCGCTGAGCTGGTCGTGGGATTCGGCGCGCTATGTGCTGACGCAGTCGGGCGGGATCGGCGGCGACTCCCTGGCCGGGGTGGCGGTGCAGGACGTGATCACCGCCGGCGCCGGCGACGACTATGTGATGGGGCGCGCGGGCGCCGACCGCCTCGACGGCGAGGACGGCGCGGACACCCTGGCGGGCGGAGACGGCGACGATACGGTGTCGGGCGGCGCCGGGGCGGACGTGCTGAACTCCGATGCAGGGAACGACGTCGCGTCCGGCGGCGAGGGCAACGATCGCGTCTTCAGCAACTACGGCGACGACACGCTCTCGGGCGGTGAGGGCGACGACACCGTCGCGGACGGGTTCGGGACGAACCGCCTCTCGGGAGGCGTCGGCAACGACGTGATCATCGTCGCGGACGGACGCAGTGTCGTCGATGGCGGCGACGGCTACGATGAACTGCGGCTTGTGCCGCTGAGCAGCGCCAGTGCGCGGCTGAGCTACGCCGACCTGACGTCGGGCGGCGGCAGCTACAGCGGCATCGAGGCGATCATGATGTACGGCGACGTCAATGCCGACACGCTCCAGGGCGGCAGCCTGCCGGACTTCCTGATCGGCGGCGCCGGGGCGGATTCGCTGCTGGGCGGCGAGGCCGACGACGAGCTCTACGGCGACACCGGGGCCGACACGCTCTCCGGCGGCGACGGCTCGGACTATCTGGAGGGCTGGAGCGGCGACGATGTCATCATCCCCGGCGCCGGGGCCGACACCATCTGGGGCGCCACCGGCATCGACACCGTGGACTTCTCGACCGAGGGGCAGGGCGTGGACGTGACCGTCAACGCGCCCCGCTCGGTGGGCGGCGCCATAGAGGAGATGGACGACGTCGAGAACATCATCGGCACGCGCTTCGACGACAACATCGTCGGCGACGCGGGCGCCAACCGGCTGTTCGGCGGGGCGGGGGCCGACACGGTGCGGGGCGGCGAGGGGGCCAACTACCTGCGCGGCGACGACGGGGCCGACAGCCTGGGCGGCGGCTCCGGCTTCGACGACATCAACGGCAACGTCGGCGACGACACCGCATCGGGCGGCCTCGGCGACGACTGGGTGGTGGGCGGCAAGGACAGCGACCTGCTGGCCGGCGACGACGGCTCGGACCTGGTCTACGGCAACCTCGGCGCGGACACCTGCGAGGGCGGCGCCGGGGCGGACACGATCCGCGGCGGCCAGCAGGACGACGTGCTGCGCGGCGGCGACGGGGCCGACTACCTGTCGGGGGACAAGGACAACGACACCGTCACCGGCGGCGCGGGCGCGGACATCTTCCACAGCTTCGGCGAGGCCGGGATCGACCGGGTCACCGACTTCAGCGTGTCGGAGGGCGACCGGGTCATGCTCGATCCGGGAACGACCTACACGGTCGCCCAGGTCGGCGCGGACACGGTGGTCAGCATGGGCGGCGGCGGTCAGGTGATTCTGGTCGGCGTGTCGATGAGCTCGCTGACCGGAAGCTGGATCTTCGGGGCCTGACCGCCGGCGGGCTCAGGCGGTCGCGGGCGCCCGGCCGGGCGCCCGCACGAACCGCTGCGGCTTCCACTGGACCAGCGAGCGCCAGGCCCACTCGAACGGGCCGTAGTGGAAGCGTTCGAGCCAGGGCTGGCTCCAGAGCAGGATGAAGGCCCAGACCCCCGCGACCACGTAGAGCAGTTCGAACCGCGAGAGCTGGCCGTAGAGGCCGAGGCCGTAGCCGCAGAACACCAGGCTCGTGATGATCGAGGTCATCAGGTAGTTGCTGAACGCCATCCGACCGGCGGCTGCGAAGCGGTCGACCAGCCACGGGACGGCGCCCGCGCGGACGACCAGCAGCAGGACGCTGGCGTGGGCGAGGCCGATCAGCGTGCGGGTGGTCTGCTGCCACACCTCCTGCTCGTGCAGCACCAGCGGGTCGAAGCCGCTGCGGGCGATGGTCGAGGCGAGCCAGGCGGTGAGCGGGACGCAGACCAGGTAGCCCACCGCGATCATCGCGGCGTAGGCGCGGCTGGACCAGCCCAGGGTGAAGAAGCCCAGGCGGAACAGCGCCATGCCGACGAACATCTGGCCGATGGCCTCGGGCAGCATGTCGGTGGGCAGCAGCACGCCGTAGAACAGCTTGAGCATGTTGAGGCGGGCGGCCATGGCGGAGGCGAAGTCGCCGCCGAAGCCGGCGATCTCGGCCTTGGCGGCCTCGGGCGGGGCCTGGACGGCGACCGACACCTCCTGCCAGGCCTTGAGGGCGGCCGGCGTGGCGCCCGGCGCCGTGGCCGCCGCGTGCAGCGCCTCGAGCTGCTGGGCCTGCCAGACGTTCTTGGCCAGCAGGGCCACCAGGACCGTGACGCCGATGGCGAGCTGGGCGCGCGCGTCGAGCTTGCGGAACGGGAAGATCAGCAGGCCGGCCAGGGCGTAGAGCACCAGGACGTCGCCGAACCAGGCGAAGACGGCGTGGGCGAGGCCGAACAGCAGCAGCCAGAACATCCGCCGGTAGTGCGTGGCGGCCGGGCCGAGCGCCCCGCCCGTGGCGCGCTCGGCGATCAGGACGGTGCTGGCCCCGAACAGCATCGTGAACAGCGCGCGCATCTTGCCGTCGGTCAGCACGTTGTTTACCGCCCAGGTCCAGAAGTCCGCGCCCGCGGCGCCGCCGGCATAGGCCGGGTTGATGTAGGCGAACGACGGCAGGCCCATGCCGACGATGTTCATCAAGAGGATGCCCAGCACGGCGAAGCCGCGCACGGCGTCGATGGAAAGGTGCCGCTCGGCGCTGGCCGCGGTCATTGGCGTCGTCTCCCCCGTATCGTTGTTCGGAGGATGGCCCTCGCGCCGCCACTGTCAACGCACGCGAACAATGCTAGCTCAGCAGACGCCGCAGCGGAGGGCCGATGGCGCGGGCAGACGGACAATCGGGCGGCGCGCTGCGCGGGCGGCGGCGGAAGGGCGAAGGGCCTGACCTGCGCCAGGCGATCCTGGATGCGGCCGAGGCCCTGTTCTCGAAGCACGGCTTCTACGGCGTCACGGTGCGCCAGGTTGCGGCAGAGGCCGGCGTCGACACCGCCCTGATCCACTACTACTTCGGCGCCAAGCGCGAGCTGTTCGACAGCGTCTTCGCCCGCCGGGCGGAGATCCTGAACGAGGAGCGGTCGGCCGCCATGCGCGCCTACGCCGAGGCGCATCCGGGCTCCATGACCGCCGAGGGGATCATCGAGGCCTTCATCGGGCCGCTGGTGGAGCGCTCGCTCACCAACGACGAGGGCTGGAAGAACTACTTCCGGCTGGTGGCCCTGGTGAACAACACGCCGGCCTGGGGCGGGGAGACCATGCACCGCTTCTTCGACCCGGTGGTGCGCCAGCTCATCGACATGCTGCGCGTGGCGCTTCCCGACGCCGAGCTGCGGGACATCTACTGGGGATACCAGTTCCTGACCGGCGCCATGATGCTGACGCTGTCCGAGACGGGTCGCATCGACCAGCTGTCGGATGGCCTGTGCCGCTCGACCGAGCTCGAGGCGGTGCGGTCGCGGCTCTATGCCTGGTGCGCGGCGGGACTCGCGGAGATCGTCCGGCGTCGGGCGCAGCCCTAGGGGCCGACCCGCTGCGGGGGCGAAGCGGCACTGTGTCGTAAATTCATCAGTCGATTAAAAATTGCGCTCCTGGAGGTGCGGCGGTCTGGCGCGCATCGACGGATCACGCCAACACTCCCGCCTAATTCACTCATGGGTGAAAAACACTTCGACGCCGCTCCGTCCACGGGGGACGACCCGGCGCCGTCGGGAGGAAACAAATGAAGAGCTTCGTGAAGGCCGCCCTCCTGGCGGGCGCGGCCTGGTCTGTCGTTCCCACCCTGGCCCTGGCCCAGACCGCCGGCGACGAGGTCGCGGTCGAGGAAGTCACCGTCACCGCGCGCCGCCGCGAGGAGAGCCTGAAGGACGTGCCGGTCGCCGTGACCGCCGTGTCGGGCGAGCGGCTGGAAGCGACCGGCGCCGTCGACATCACCACGCTGCAGCAGTCGACGCCGAACCTCACGGTGCAGGTGGCGCGCGGCTCCAACTCGACCCTGATCTCGTTCATCCGCGGCGTCGGCCAGCAGGACCCGCTGTGGGGCTTCGAGCCCGGCGTCGGCCTCTACATCGACGACGTCTACATCGCCCGGCCGCAGGCCGCGGTGCTCGACATCTTCGACGTCCAGCGCCTGGAAGTGCTGCGCGGCCCGCAGGGCACGCTCTACGGCCGCAACACCATCGGTGGCGCCATCAAGTACGTGACCGCCAAGATCGAAGGCGACCCCGAGCTGAAGCTGAAGGGCAACCTCGGTTCGTACAACCAGCGCGACTTCATCGCGTCCGGTAAGGCGATGGTGAACGACTACCTTGGCGTCGGCCTGACGTGGGCCACGTTCAACCGTGACGGCTTCGGTAAGAACCTGACCACCGGCGCCGAGCACTATGACAAGGACGTGGTCGCCGCCCGCGGCACCGTCGAGCTGACCCCGACCGACAACCTGTTCTTCCGCCTGTCGGGCGACATCGTCACCGACCGGTCGAACCCGCGCCATGGCCACCGCGAGGTGCCTGGCCTGAACGTCCTGGGCCAGCCGATTCCGACCGCCACGGTGCTGGATGATGTCTATGACACCCGCGCCGGCGCGGGCGACAAGAACCACGTGGAAGCGCGTGGCGTGTCGTTCCTCGGCGAATGGAAGGCCAGCGACACCCTGACCTTCAAGTCGATCACCGCCTACCGCGCCGGCGAGACCGAGGGCGTCATCGACTTCGACAACGAACCGGCCGCGCTCCTGGACATCCCGGCCCGTTACAACGACCACCAGTTCACGCAGGAGTTCCAGGCGCTCTACACGAGCGACCGGCTGCAGGGCGTGTTCGGCCTCTACTACCTGAACGCCACGGCCGCCGGCGCCTTCGACACGGTCGTCGGCCAGGCGAACCTCAGCATCGCCACCGCGGGCCACGTGGACACCAAGAGCTACTCGGCCTTCGCCGACGTCAGCTATGACCTCACCGACCAGCTCTCGATCTCGGTCGGCGGCCGCTACACCAAGGACAAGAAGACCGGTCAGGTCTATCGCCAGAACTTCACCGGGCTGAAGAGTCCGCTGTTCGGCAACCCGACCGCCGTCCCCGGCCTGGTCCGTTCGAACTTCACCAGCTCGGACACCTACGAGCGGTTCACGCCGCGGGTGAGCATCAGCTACGACATCACCCCGGACGTGACGACCTATGCGTCGTTCAGCCAGGGCTTCAAGTCGGGCGGCTTCGACATGCGGGCCGACGCGATCCTGACCCCGAGCTCCGTCAACGGCTACGATCCCGAGAAGGTCGACAGCTACGAAGCCGGTCTGAAGGGCTACTTCCTCGACGGCCGCCTGTCGCTGAACTCGGCGGTGTTCTACTCGAAGTACAAGGACCAGCAGGTCACCCTGCAGACGCCGGTCGGCGCCTCGATCGCCTCCCAGGTCGCCAACGTCGGCAAGTCGCACATCTACGGCGCCGAGCTGGAAGGCGTGGCCCGCTTCACGCAGGACATCTTCGCCAACTTCTCGCTGGGCTACACCAAGGCCGAGTTCGACGAGTACCGCGCCCTGGACCTCACGCGCACTCCGCCTGTGGTGCGCGACTTCGCTGACGAGCGGGTGTTCCAGAACACGCCGAAGTGGAACGGCTCGGTGAGCCTGACCTGGCGCCACGACCTGGGCGACCACGGCTCGATCGCCTTCATCCCGTCGGCGTCGTACCGCTCGTCGTTCAACATGTTCGAGGTGCCCTCGATCCTCGACCAGGACAGCTACTGGCTGCTCGACGCGAGCCTCGTGTGGACCTCGGCCGACGAACGCTACCGCGTCGGCCTGCACGGCAAGAACCTGGGCGACGAGGAGTACCGCGTCGGCGGCTACAACTTCCCGCAGACGGCCGGGGTGCTCTTCGGCAACTCGGTGACGGGCTACTACGGCCCGCCGCGGACCGTCACGGTCTCGCTCGAAGCCAAGTTCTAAAGCGACCCCAGCGCCCGGCTTCACCAGAGGCCGGGCGCTTCTCTTTGCCTGGAGGATGAGAGTGGAAGCCAGCCCGCGCCGCGGCGCCTATCCGATCGTCGTGCTGGTCGTCCTGATCATCGCCTACACCTTCAACTTCCTCGACCGGCAGATCCTCGGGATCCTCGCCGGCTCGATCAAGAAGGACCTGGGCCTTACCGACAGCCAACTCGGGCTGATGGGCGGCCTGGCGTTCGCCCTGTTCTACACCGGGCTCGGCGTGCCGATCGCCGCCCTGGCCGACCGGACCAGCCGCACCTGGATCATGACCGGGGCCCTGGCGCTCTGGAGCGGGTTCACCGCCCTCTGCGGCCTGACCACCAATTTCTGGCAGCTCTTTCTGTGCCGGATGGGCGTGGGCGTCGGCGAGGCGGGCGGCGTCGCCCCGGCCTATTCCCTGATCAGCGACTACTTCCCGAAGGAGCAGCGGGCGAGGGCGCTGGCCGCCTATTCATTCGGAATCCCCATCGGCACGGCGCTCGGCATCCTGTTCGGCGGCCTGATCGCCCATGCGGTGAACTGGCGCGTGGCCTTCATCTCGGTTGGCGTCGCCGGCGTGATCCTGGCCCCCTTCTTCCGCCTCATCGTCCGCGAACCGCCCCGCGAGGCGGCTCCGGCCGCCGCGCCGGCCGGCGGCGTCGGCGCCCTGATCCGCAAGCGGAGCTTCTGGCTGATCTCCCTCGGCGCGGCCGCCTCGTCGGTGTGCGGCTATGGCGTGGCGTTCTGGCTGCCCAGCTTCTTCGAGCGCAGCCTGGGCATGAGCCTGGTGGACCGCTCGCTCTTCCTCGGGTCGATGAGCCTCGTCGGCGGCGTGATCGGCGTGTGGCTCGGCGGGGTGCTGGGCGACCGGCTGGGCAAGGCGACCCCCGCCGCCTACCTCCTGGTGCCGGCCGTGGCGTTCCTGCTCGCCTTGCCGTGCTTCGTCCTCGCCGTGCAGGCCAAGGCCCTGTGGCTGGCCTTCATCCTGTTCCTGATCCCCACCGGCCTGAACCTGGTCTGGCTGGGGCCGGTCATCACGGCGGTCCAGCACCTCGTGGCGCCCGCTCAGCGCTCGACGGCCTCGGCCTGCTTCCTGTTCGTGAACAACCTGATCGGGCTGGGCCTGGGCACCTGGTACTTCGGCGCGGTGTCCGACGCGCTGGCCCCCCGCTTCGGCGCCGAGTCGCTGCGGTACGCGATCTATTCCGGCCTCACGTTCTATGTCGTCAGCGCCGCGCTCTTCGTATTCGCCGCCCGCGGCCTCAAGCGCGACTGGGTCGAATAGCACCCTCTTACGTTGCGTTGCAGCATCGGGCTCTCGCGGCCTTCGCCCCTCGGCGTTGCGACATGTTGACACCGGTAGCGACGAATTTCACTGCAATGCGAAATTAGGACTTGCGTGCAGTGCAGCAAAGGCGCAGAAAGGTCCTGCCCTTTTGGGCGTTTCCTCCCTATGAACTGGCCGCGCCTCCGGGCGCGGCCTTTTTTTCTTGCGGCGCACCACGGCGCTGGCGAGCCTGCGGACATGCCGAAGTCGATGCGCAACCGGCGCGGTCCGGGCTGGCGGACATTCGTCGGGATGGTCGCCTGCGCGGCGTGCCTACCGGCCGCGTTCTCCGCCCAGGCCGGGCCGCCGCCGCGGGCCGGGCTCTACGAGTCTCTGCTGGTCGCCGCCGGCCCGGACGGGAGCGTCACGGGCTATTTCCATGAACGGCTCGGATCACAGCCGGTTCGGGAATGCGCGGTCTTCTTCGTCGCGGGCCGCGACGGCGCCGTGACCGCCTGGACCGCCGGAGAGCGCGGCGCCATCCCGGGGCGGCTGAGCGAAGACGCCGGCGGCGTCACCCTCGCGCTCCCGCGGATCCGCGACCTGCCGGGCTGCGCCTCAGTCCTCGACCCGGAGGCGGGCAAGGGCATGACCTTCGGGCCGACCCTGGCCGAGAGCTGGCGCGAGCTGGCGGTGGTAGCGGCGCGGCGCGCCCCGCTCTATCCCTCGGCAGCCGCCCGTCGCTCCCGCAGTTACCTGGTGGCGGGCGATGTGGTGGGGGTGGCAGGACGTGTCGGCGGCCGCCTTCGCGTCACCTACATCGCTGACGACGGCCGCGCCGTTCGGGGGTGGCTGGACGTGGCCGAAACGCAGGACGTGCGGCCTCCGGGCGGGTCGTAGGCGTCGCTGAAGGGCGCGGTCGCGGGGCTGGGATAGCGGGCTGCGGCGCCGGCGACAAAATTTCCGGCCGAGCTGGAACTGCGGCAATGAGGTGACGTTTCCCCGTGAGGGCGGGGGTATGTCCGGCGTTTTCCGATTCCGGGCCAACCCCCGCAGCGTCAGTTGTCGGGGAAAGCATGCCTGCAGCCACCGTTGCCGCGAAGACCGTCGCCAAGTCCGCCAGGGACCGCCGGGCCCGCCCCGAACCCGAGGTCGACACGGCCCAGCTTCTCTCGGCGCTCCGCGCTTTCCGGCGAGGCGATTTCTCGGTCCGCCTGCCGCGCGGCAAGGGACTGGCCGGCGAGATCGCCGAGGCGTTCAACGATGTCGTCGAGCAGAACGATCGCATGACGCGGGAGTTCGAGCGGCTGGGCGAGGTGGTCGGTCGGCAGGGCAAGATCAGCCATCGCGCCAAGCTGCCGGCGGCCCAGGGATCGTGGGCTGCCTCGGTCGATGCGGTGAACACGCTCATCACCGACATGATCCATCCGACCGCCGAAATGGCGCGGGTGATCGGCGCGGTGGCCAAGGGCGACCTGTCCCAGACCATGGACATGGAGAACGAGGAACGCCCGCTGCGTGGCGAGTTCCTACGGATCGGCCGGGTCGTGAACACCATGGTGGGCCAGCTGGGCTCGTTCGCGGCCGAAGTGACCCGCGTGGCGCGCGAGGTGGGCACCGAGGGCAAGCTGGGCGGCCAGGCGCAGGTGAAGGGCGTGACCGGCGCCTGGAAGGACCTGACCGACAACGTGAACTTCATGGCCGCGAACCTGACGGGTCAGGTGCGGAACATCGCCGAGGTGACGACCGCCGTGGCCAACGGCGACCTCAGCCGCAAGATCACCGTGGACGTGAAGGGCGAGATCCTGGAGCTGAAGAACACCATCAACACGATGGTGGACCAGCTGAACTCGTTCGCCTCGGAAGTGACCCGCGTGGCCCGCGAAGTGGGCACCGAGGGCAAGCTGGGCGGCCAGGCCCAGGTGAAGGGCGTCGCCGGCACCTGGAAGGAACTGACCGACAACGTGAACCTGATGGCCGGCAACCTGACCGGCCAGGTGCGGAACATCGCCGACGTGACCACGGCCGTGGCGCGCGGCGACCTTTCCAAGAAGATCACCGTGGAGGTCCGCGGCGAGATCCTGGAGCTGAAGAACACCATCAACACCATGGTGGACCAGCTGAACGCCTTCTCGTCGGAAGTGACGCGCGTGGCCCGCGAGGTGGGCACCGAGGGCAAGCTGGGCGGTCAGGCCCGCGTGGGGGGCGTGACCGGCGCCTGGAAGGACCTCACCGACAACGTGAACTTCATGGCCGCGAACCTGACCGGCCAGGTGCGGAACATCGCCGAGGTCACCACCGCCATCGCCAACGGGGACCTTTCCAAGAAGATCACCGTGGACGTGAAGGGCGAGATCTCCGAGCTCAAGATCACCATCAATACCCTGGTCGACCAGCTGAACGCCTTCGCCTCGGAAGTGACGCGCGTGGCGCGCGAGGTGGGTACGGAAGGCAAGCTGGGCGGTCAGGCGCAGGTGAAGGGCGTCGGCGGCGCCTGGAAGGACCTGACCGACAACGTGAACCTGATGGCCGCGAACCTGACGGGTCAGGTGCGGAACATCGCCGAGGTGACCACCGCGGTGGCCAACGGCGACCTTTCGAAGAAGATCACCGTGGACGTGCGCGGCGAGATCCTGGAGCTGAAGAACACCATCAACACCATGGTGGACCAGCTCAACTCGTTCTCGTCGGAAGTGACCCGCGTGGCCCGCGAGGTGGGCACCGAGGGCAAGTTGGGCGGTCAGGCCCAGGTGAAGGGCGTCGCCGGGACCTGGAAGGACCTGACCGACAACGTGAACCTGATGGCGAACAACCTCACCGGCCAGGTGCGGAACATCGCCGAGGTGACCACCGCCGTGGCCAACGGCGACCTTTCCAAGAAGATCACCGCCGACGTGAAGGGCGAGATCCTGGAGCTGAAGAACACCATCAACACCATGGTGGACCAGCTCAACGCCTTCGCCAGCGAGGTGACCCGCGTGGCCCGCGAAGTGGGCACCGAGGGCAAGCTGGGCGGCCAGGCCCAGGTGAAGGGTGTCGCCGGGACCTGGAAGGACCTGACCGACAACGTGAACTTCATGGCGAACAACCTGACGGGTCAGGTGCGGAACATCGCCGAGGTCACCACCGCCGTGGCCAACGGCGACCTCTCCAAGAAGATCACCGTGGACGTGCGCGGGGAGATCCTGGAGCTGAAGAACACCATCAACACGATGGTGGACCAGCTGAACTCGTTCGCCTCGGAAGTGACGCGCGTGGCGCGCGAGGTGGGCACCGAGGGCAAGCTGGGCGGCCAGGCGCAGGTGAAGGGCGTCGCCGGCACCTGGAAGGAACTGACCGACAACGTGAACCTGATGGCCGGCAACCTCACCGGCCAGGTGCGGAACATCGCCGACGTGACCACGGCCGTGGCGCGCGGCGACCTCTCCAAGAAGATCACCGTGGACGTGCGCGGGGAGATCCTGGAGCTGAAGAACACCATCAACATCATGGTGGACCAGCTGAACGCCTTCGCCAGCGAGGTGACGCGCGTGGCCCGCGAGGTGGGCACCGAGGGCAAGCTGGGCGGCCAGGCGCAGGCGCCCGGCGTGGCCGGCACCTGGAAGGATCTGACCGACAACGTGAACATGATGGCCGGCAACCTGACCGGCCAGGTGCGAAGCATCGCCGACGTGGTGACCGCGGTGGCGAACGGCGACCTGAAGCGCAAGCTCACCCTGGACGCCAAGGGCGAGATCGCCGCGCTGGCCGACACCATCAACGGCATGATCGAGACCCTCGCCACCTTCGCCGACCAGGTGACGAACGTGGCCCGGGAGGTGGGGATCGAGGGCAAGCTGGGCGGCCAGGCGCGGGTGCCCGGTGCGGCCGGCCTGTGGCGCGACCTGACCGACAACGTGAACGAGCTGGCCGCCAACCTGACGACCCAGGTCCGCGCCATCGCCGAGGTGTCGACCGCCGTGACCAAGGGCGACCTGACGCGATCGATCACCGTCGAGGCGTCGGGCGAGGTCGAGGAGCTCAAGAACAACATCAACGAGATGATCCGGAACCTCCGCGATCAGACGCTGAAGAACACCGAGCAGGACTGGCTGAAGACCAACCTGGCGCGGTTCACCCGCATGCTGCAGGGCGAGCGGGACCTCTCGACCGTGTCGAACCTGGTGCTGTCGGAGCTGGCGCCGCTGATCAACGCCCAGCACGCGGTGTTCTACGTCAGCGACCGGGACGAGGAGGGCGCGACGGTGCTGAACCTGGCCGCCTCGTACGCCTTCAACAACCGCAAGCACCTCGCCAACTCGTTCCGGCTGAGGGAAGGCCTGATCGGCCAGTGCGCATACGAGAAGTCGCGGATCCTGCTCAGCAACGTCCCGCCGAACTACGTCCAGATCTCGTCGGGCCTGGGCGAGGCGGCGCCGGCCAACATCATCGTCCTGCCGGCTCTGTTCGAGGGCGAGGTGAAGGCGGTGATCGAGCTCGCCACCTTCGGTGAGTTCAACGAGACGCAGCAGGCGTTCCTCGACCAGCTGATGGAGTCCATCGGCATCGTGCTGAACACCATCGCCGCCAACATGCGGACCGAGGGCCTGTTGAAGCAGTCACAGCTCCTGACGTCCGAGCTGCAGGCGCAGCAGGAGGAGCTGAAGAAGACCAACGACCGGCTGGAACTGCAGGCCGCGTCGCTCCGTCAGTCCGAGGAGCTGCTGCGCGCCAAGCAGGAGGAGCTGCAGCAGACCAACGCCGAGCTGCAGGAGAAGGCGCACCTGCTGTCGATCCAGAACCAGCAGGTGGAGGCGAAGAACCGCGAGGTCGAACAGGCCAAGCTGGCGCTCGAGGACAAGGCCGAGCAGCTCGCCCTGACCTCGAAGTACAAGTCGGAGTTCCTGGCCAACATGAGCCACGAGCTGCGGACGCCGCTGAACAGCCTGCTGATCCTGTCGAAGCTCCTGGCCGACAACGCCCAGGGCAACCTGTCGGACAAGCAGGTGGAGTTCGCCCAGAACATCCACGCGGCGGGCGCCGACCTGCTGGGCCTGATCAACGACATCCTGGACCTGTCCAAGATCGAGTCCGGCACGGTGACCCTCGATATCAGCGAGATGTCGTTCGCCAGCCTGCGCGACCACACCGACCGGACCTTCAGCCAGCTGGCGGCCGACAAGAAGCTGGACTTCGTCGTCGACCTCGACCCGTCCCTGCCGCGGTCGATGTACACCGACGACAAGCGGCTGCAGCAGATCATCAAGAACCTGCTGTCGAACGCCTTCAAGTTCACCGAGAAGGGCTTCGTGAAGCTGAAGGTGGCGCGCGCCCATTCGGGATGGAGCCCCACCAACGATCACCTCAACACCGCCGGGCAGGTGTTGGCGTTCTCGGTGGAGGACTCGGGCATCGGCATTCCCGAGGACAAGCAGCGGATCATCTTCGAGGCGTTCCAGCAGGCCGACGGCACCACGAGCCGCAAGTACGGTGGCACGGGCCTGGGGCTCTCCATCAGCCGCGAGATCACCCGCCTCCTGGGCGGGGAGCTCCGGGTCGTCTCGACGCCCGGCAAGGGCTCGGCCTTCACGCTCTACCTGCCGCTGAACTTCAGCCCGGCCCAGGTGCCCGCCAGCCGGCCCAGTCTGGCCGCGCAGATGCCGCGGCCGATGCTGATGCCGTCTTCGTTCTCGGACGAGCCGGCGGAAGCGGTCGCCGACGATCGGGACCTGATCACCTCGGAAGACGCGGTGGTGCTTATCGTCGAGGACGACGCGCGGTTCGCCTCGATCCTCCTCAACCTCGTGCACGACGCCGGGTTCAAGGGCGTGGTGACGGGCGAGGGCGGCGCGGCGCCGTCCCTGGCCCGCCGGTTCGGCCCCGACGCGATCATGCTCGACATCGGCCTGCCCGACATGGACGGCCTGGCCCTGCTGGACCTGCTGAAGCGGACGCCCGAGACGCGCCACATCCCGGTGCACCTGATCTCGGCCGACGATCAGAAGGGGCTGGGTCTGTCGATGGGGGCGGTGGGCTTCACCCACAAGCCGGTGGAACGGGAGGTGGTGGTCTCGACCCTCCAGGAGGTGAAGACCTTCGCCGACAAGTCGAACCGCCGCATCGCCCTGGTGGGCGGCGAGGGCGAGGCGGCCGAGACCTTGCGCCAGTGCTTCGCCGATATCGAGGTGGCGGACGACTTCGCCGCTGTGGTCGGCCGGCCGGCCGCCGACCTGCCCGACGCCGTCGTGGTCGAGATCGCCTCGACCACGGTCCCGCAGCTCCTCGAACAGCTCAAGCAGGCCGAGGGACGCTGCACGCCGGTGGTGGTCTACGCGCCGCTCGAGCTGGAGGCGGAGGACGATCGACGCCTGCGGCTGGCGGTGTTCGGTGGCCTCGTCCGCATGGCGCGCACCCCGGACCAGCTCGTCGACCAGGCGAGCCTGCTGCTCCATGCGCCGCTGGAGGCGCTGTCGGCGCCGGCCAAGGCCAAGCTCAGCCAGATCAAGCACGACGACGTCGTGCTGGCCGGACGCCGGGTGCTGGTGATCGACGACGACATCCGCAACATCTTCTCGCTGGCCTCGGCGCTGGAGGAGTACGGCATCGAGCTCAGCTACGCCGAGAGCGGCCGGGCCGGCCTCGACATCCTGGAGGACCAGCCGGACGTCGATGTCGTCCTGGTCGACATCATGATGCCCGACATGGACGGCTACGAGACCATCCGCGAGATCCGTGCGCGGCCGGAATCCGCCGACCTGCCGATCGTCGCGGTGACGGCGAAGGCGATGAAGGGCGACCGGCAGAAGTGCATCCAGGCCGGCGCCTCCGACTATGTGTCGAAGCCCGTGGACATCGACCATCTTGTGTCGGTGTTGCGGGTGTCGATCCAACGGGCCGACGCCCTGCGTCTGGCCAGCGACAGTGTGGCGCCCCTGATCCCGCAGGCCAGTTGACGTGACAGTTCCAACTTCCGCCAGGACCGCCTCCCGGCCCTGGCGGGCGGAGCAGCCCCCGGCTCCGCCCAACCTGGAGGCGCCTCTCAAGGCCAGGATCCTCATCGTCGACGACGATGAGCGGAACGCCTTCGCGGCCGTCGAAGCCCTGAGCGACCTCGGCCACGAGCTCGTCGTCGCGCGCTCGGGCGAGGAGGCGCTGAAGCGGCTGCTGGGCGAGGAGTTCGCGCTGATCCTCCTCGACCTGCACATGCCGGGGATGGACGGCTACGAGACTGCGGCGCTGGTGCGGTCGCGCAAGCGCACCCTGCACACCCCGATCGTCTTCCTGACCGCGATCTTCCGGGACGAGGCGCACATCTTCCAGGCCTACTCGGCCGGCGCCGTGGACGTGGTGTTCAAGCCGATCGACCCGTTCATCCTGAAGGCCAAGGTCCAGGTCTTCGTGGACCTCTACCTGAAGACCAAGGAGGTGGAGCGACAGTCCGCCTACCAGCAATGGCTCCTGGACGAGCACGCACGGGTGAAGGCCGAAAAAGCGCGCACCGAGAAGGCGCTGCGCAAGACCGAGGCGCGGCAGGAGGCGATCCTCAGGTCGTTGCCGATCGTCTTCCATTCGCGGAGCGTCGAGCCGCCGTTCGCGCCCCTGTTCGTCTCGGATTCGGTGGAGGCGATCACCGGCTTCCCGGCCGAGCGGTTCACGGCCGAACCCGAGTTCGGCGCCAGCCGGATCCACCCCGACGACCGGACCATGGTGATCGAACGGGTGTCGGCGGCGACGCGGGTCGGTCATTACTCGGTGGAGTTCCGCTGGCTGTGCGCGGACGGCGAGTATCGCGTGCTGCAGGATCAGGGCGTGCTCGCGCCCAGTGGCGACGGCGAGGCGCGCGAGATCTTCGGCGTCATCCTCGACGCCACGGACCGGCGCAGCCTCGAGGAACAGCTTGCCCAGGCCCGCAAGATGGAAGCGGTCGGCCAGCTGACCGGCGGCGTGGCGCACGACTTCAACAACCTGCTCACCGTGGTTCTCGGCAACATCGACATGCTCGCGACGCGCAAGGAGGAGGAGGAGCGGCGAATGCGTCGGATCGAGGCTGTCCGACAAGCCGCCGAGCGGGGGCGCGACCTCACGGGCCAGCTTCTCGCGTTCTCCCGTCGCCAGCACCTGACGCCGGTCACCCTGGACGTGAACCTGCTGATCCGAGAGTTCTCGCCCCTGCTGCGCCAGGCCGTAGGCGAAGCGGTCACGCTCGATCTCGAACTCGCCGACCAGCCACTCAAGGCCCATGTCGATTCCGCCCAGCTGGAGAACGCGCTGCTCAACCTGGCGGTCAACGCGCGCGACGCGATGCCCGAAGGTGGCCGCCTGCTGATCGCCACGCGGATGGAAGAGGAGGCCGCCGCGCCGGGCCGCGTCTGCATCGAGGTCCGCGACACCGGCGTCGGAATGAGCGAGGAGATCCGGGGCCGGGTGTTTGAACCTTTCTTCACCACCAAGGAAGTGGGCAAGGGTTCCGGCCTGGGCCTGTCCCAGGTCTATGGCTTCGTGCGCCAGTCCGAAGGCGAAGTCAGACTCGACAGCGCGCCTGGCGAGGGCACGACGTTCCGCCTGCTGCTACCGGCCAGCGAGGGCAAGGCGGAGGTTCCGCGCCGGGAGTCGGTTCCGCGCCATGCGGTCGGCGGCTCCGAGAGCATCCTGCTCGTGGAGGACGATCCTACCGTCCTCTCGCTGACCCACGACGTCCTCGCCGGGCTGGGCTACCGCGTGCAGACGGCCGGCAACGCGGCGGAGGCCCTGGAGCTGCTCAAGGCCGATCCGACCCTGGACCTCCTGTTCACGGACGTGGTCATGCCGGGCGGCGTGAGCGGGCTCGGCCTCGCCCGGGCGGCGCGAGACCTGCGACCCGGCCTACGTGTCCTGCTGACCTCGGGCTTTGTAGGCGAGGATCGCGTGGCCGATACCTGCGAATTCCCGCTGCTGGACAAGCCGTACGAGGTTACGGCCCTGGCCGCGATGCTCCGGAAGCTGCTGGACCGTCGGGAAGGCCGCCGACGGCGGGCCGCCGCAGCCGCGCAATAGTCCGCGTCAGGGCGCGGTCAGCGCTGGCGCGCCAGCCTGCGAAGCGCAGCGGCTAGGCGGCGGGCCCGGGCGCGGTTCATCTCGCCGTCGCGCCGGCCGGCTGACAGCTCGGCGGCCATGGCCTCCAGATCATCCCTCCGGCGGCGGGGTGCAAACGCGCTGGCCAGAAGCTCGGCCTCGGCCATCAGCTCGACCAGCAGAGCGGCAGGGCAGGCGTCCAGCAGCGCTTCATCGAAGTCGATGACCTCGCAGCCGCCGGAGGCTTTCGATTGTGTCTTTGCGCGCGCCATGGGACGCGACTAACCCTCTGCATCCCCTACGGTTCCTCGCCGCTGCGACAGATGAGCGCTGTAGTCCCCAGCACTCGCGTGGGTTGCTTGCAATCGACAGGGTGATGGCAGAGTTTTCGACAAAAGAGGGCCATATGGATTCGGAATACGGGAAAAAACTGGCCCAGAACCTCGTGGAACTCCTGATGTCCTACGAGGAAGAATTGATCCAGCTCGAGCGGGATACGCCAGCATTCGCGCCGTTGCGGCGCGCCGTCGGCATCTCCATCGCGGAAGCCTGCTACTTCATTTCCGACCAACCATCGCCGCAACAAGATCTCGTTCCCCCAAATGACGAGGCGAACCGGGCGCAATAGCTCGGCGGCGATCTTCAAGGAGACTCTGACGACTGATGGCCAATAAACCCGAAGCAGCGGCCGACCCCGTTGACGTGGCTGTCGGCGCCCGAATTCGGTTGCTGCGGAAGGTGCGAGGACTGTCGCAACAGGCTCTGGCCGAAGCGGCGGGCGTCACCTTCCAGCAAATCCAGAAGTACGAGCGCGGCGCCAACCGTGTGAGCGCATCGATGCTCACCCGCATCGCCAAGACCCTCGGGGTTCCCGTCGCCGAGATGTTCGGCGAAGCCTCGGTCAACAGCGGCGCGGTGGACGAAGTGGCCGCCCTGCTCGCCGAGCCGGGCGCCTTGGAACTGCTCAAGGCCTACGCCAGCCTGCCGCGCGGGGTCTCCCGTTCGGCGCTCGTGGAGTTCGTCCGCAGCCTGCGCCAGCCCGGCTGACGTGCGGTCCGCCCTGACAGCCGCCATCCTGGCGGCGGCCACCTTTGCGTATGCGTCGCCCGGCCAGGCGGCGCCCCGCGATCGGGCCGAAGCCGGGATGGTTTCCGTCGTGGAGGCCGAGCACGACCGGAACCTGAAGCTTCTCGAGGCTCTGGTGCGGGTCAATTCCGGCACCATGAACCTGCCCGGCGTCGAACAGGTCGGGCGGATCCTGCGCCCTGAGTTCGAACAGCTCGGGTTCGAGGTCCGCTGGGTCCCGATGGCCAAGGTCGGCCGGGCAGGGCACCTCATCGCGACGCACAAGGGCGACGGCCGCGGCAAGCGGCTGCTGCTGATCGGCCACCTCGACACGGTGTTCGAGCCCGACAGTCCGTTCCAGGGCTGGGCGGTTCGCGGCGACGTCGCCGAGGGCCCCGGCGTGGGCGACATGAAGGGCGGCGACGTGGTCATCGTGGCTGCGCTGCGGGCGATGCACGCGGCCGGCACGCTGAAGAACGCCGACATCACCGTTGTGCTGACCGGCGACGAGGAAAAGCCCGGCGAGCCGCTTGCAGACGCCCGCGCCGATCTCATCTCGGCCGGCAGGAACAGCGACGTCGCGCTTGATTTCGAAGGGCTTTCCCGCGACTCCGCCGGGCGAGACATCGGCTCGATCGCGCGCCGCTCCTCGACCTCTTGGACGATCACGGCCAAGGCGCCTTCGGGGCATTCCTCAGGGGTCTGCAAGCCGAACGCCGGCTGCGGGGCGATCTACGAACTGTCCCGGATCATCGAGGCGTTCCGCCAGGAGCTGCCCGAGCCCAACCTCACCTACAACGTCGGCTTGGTCGTGGGCGGCTCGCAGGCGAGGCTCAACGACGGCGACACCGGCGGCGCCGCGAGCGGCAAGCCCAACATCATCTCGGCCGAGGCGATCGCCCGCGGCGATATCCGCACCCTGTCTCCGGAACAGGAGGCGCGGGTCCGCGACAAGATGAAGGCCATCGTCGCCCGCCACCTCGACAAGGCGACCGCCGAGATCGCGTTCTCCGACGACGGCTATCCGCCGATGGCGCCGACCGAGGGCAACAAGGCGCTGCTGGCGAAGCTGAACGCGGTGAACGCCGACCTCGGCCTGCCGCAGATGCCCCAGGGCGACCCGGCCAACCGGGGCGCGGGCGACATCTCGTTCGTCGCCTTCATCGACGGGTTGGTGGGCCTGGGCATGGCGGGCGAGGGCAGTCACGCGCCCGGAGAGACCGCCGACCTCAAGAGCCTCGACGTCCAGGCCAAGCGCGCCGCCGTCCTGATGACGCGCCTGTCCCGGGAGCCGCGGCCGAAGCGCTGAGCTTCAGGCGGGTACGCCCAGCCGCTTCAGCGCCAGGTCCTTGATCGCCTTGTAATCGACCTTGCCGTTGGGGGCCCGACCGATGGTGTCGACCACCACCAGCTCGCGCGGCGCCTTGTAGCCGGCGAGCTGCTCGTGGACGTGGGCCGACAGCTCGGCCAGCGTCGGCTGGGCGCCGGCCTCGGGCTCGACCACCGCACAGATCCGCTCGCCGAACCGCGGGTCGGGCACGCCGACCACCACCGCGTCGCGCACGGTCGGGTGCCGCTTGAGGGCCTCCTCCACCTCCTCGGGGAAGACCTTCTCGCCGCCGGTGTTGATGCAGACCGAGCCGCGGCCCAGCAGCTTGAGCGAGCCGTCGAGGTTCACCTCTGCCCAGTCGCCCGGCACGCTCCAGCGAACACCCTCCATGATCCGGAAGGTCTTCGCGCTCTTTTCCTCGTCCTTGTAGTACCCCATCGGCAGGAAGCCGCTGACCGCCACGAGGCCGCGCTCGCCCGAGCCCGGCTCGACCCGGCGACCATCCTCGGTAAAGACGGCGGTGTTCGGCCCCAGCATGAAGGCGGCCGTCTGGGCTTCCATGCCCGCAGCGGACGCGGACGCCCCCAGGCCCACGGCCTCGGACGAGCCGAAGCTGTCGGCGATCATCGCCTGCGGGATGTGGCTGAGCAGCCCGCGCTTGTTCTCCTGGCTCCACATCGAGCCGGACGAGCTCATCGAGCGCACGGTCGACAGGTTCCAGCGACCCGGATTGGCCTCCAGCGCCTCCAGCATCGGGGTCGAGAAGGCGAGCCCCACGAGCACGATGTTGGTGGCGCCGAGGCGCTCGACCTCGTTCCACAGCTCGACCGCGTCGAACTTGCGCGAGGGGAGGGAGCAGATCGTCCCGCCGCCGTTGAAGGCGATGAACGCCGAGAACTGGCCGGTGCCGTGCATCAGCGGCGCGGCGACGATCATGATCGGACGCAGATGTTCGGGGCCGTGGATGCGGGCCACCAGTTCGGGGATCGATTCCGCCGGCGGGATGCCCATGGCCGCGTTGCCGCCGGCGCCGATCACCTGGAACAGATCGTCCTGACGCCACATCACGCCCTTCGGCATGCCGGTGGTGCCGCCGGTGTAGAGCAGCAGCAGGTCGTCGCCCGACCGGCCCCAGGGCGCCTTCACCGGCCGCTGGGCGGGGACCTTGGCGACCACGGTCTCGTAGTCGTCCGCCCAGGCCGGGGCCGGGTGGCCGGGCTCGGCCACGGCGATCCACGCCTTAACCTTGGGCAGGCGCGCGCGGACCTTCTCGAGCAGCTCGGCGAAGCCGGCATGGAAGACCACGGCCTCGGCGTCGGCGTTGTCGAAGAGGTAGACGATCTCCTCGGGACCGTAGCGGTAGTTGGTGTTGACCGGGGCGAGGCCGGCCTTGAAGGCCGCGAAGTAGGTCTCGAGGTACTCCGGCCCGTTGAAAAGATAGCCGGCGACCTTGGCCTGATGGCCCAGACCCTTGGCCAGCAGGTGCGCGGCCAGTGCGTCCGCCCGTTCATCGAAGCCGCGCCAGGTGACCACACGGGGCCCCTGCACCAGCGCCGCCGTCTCCGGCTGCGAAGCGGCGATCGCCTCCCACACGTCCGCGAACGTCCAGGCCATCTAAACACCTCCCACTCGTATCTTGTTCTTGTGGGGGAATTTGGCCGCCTGCCGTGGGGTTATGTCAAACGGGGAGCGCGGTGGTCGACTTGATCTGTTCCATCGCGAAAGCCGAAGAGACGTCGGACAGTGGCACGGCGGCGATCAGACGCCGGTAAAATGCGTCGTAGGCGGCGATGTCCTTCACCAGAACCTTCAGCAGATAGTCGGTGTCGCCGGAGAGCCGGTAGAACTCCACCACCTCGGGCATGGAGGCGGCGGCGCTGGCGAAGGCGTCGAGCCATTCCTGGTCGTGGCGGCTGGTGCGGACCGAGACGAACACCACCAGCCCGAGGTCCAGCTTCTCCCGGTCGAGCAGTGCGACCCGCCGGGTGATCACCCCCGCGTCAGTCAGCCGTTTGATCCGCTTCCAGCAGGGCGTCTGCGAGAGGCCGACCAACTGGGCGAGGTCGGCGATGGCGATCGTGGAGTCCCGCTGCAGCTCGCGCAGGATGCGGCGGTCGATGCCGTCGAGAACGATATCCATGGGACCTGCCTGGTTGCGGAGACTCCCATTCTACGAACGGGCGGCGACGTGACTAGGTCTTCGCCCTTGCCCGGACCTGCAGGCCGGTGGGGTCCACGGCCATGCCGTGCACCTGCATGTTGTGGCTGTGGGCAAGCTGGTGCAGCGCGAAGGCGGTGTTCATGGCGCCGGCGCGGCCCTGGGCGTCCTCGGCGGCGTTGACGGCCTCCTTGGCGAGCTTGAGGGCGAACAGGGGTTTCGTGGCGATCCGCTGCGCGAGGGCGAGGGTGAAGGCGGGGAGCTCGGCCGCGGGGACCACGTGGTTGACCATCCCCAGCGCCTTGGCCTCGGCGGCGGTGAGCCAGTCGGCGGTGAACAGCAGTTCCTTGGCTTTGCGAGGCCCCAACTCCCACGGGTGGGCGAAATACTCGACGCCGCCGACGCCCATGCCGACCGTGTTGTCGCAGAACGCCGCATCGTCCGCGGCGACGATCAGGTCGCAGGGCCAGGCCAGCATCAGGCCGCCGGCGATGCATTTGCCCTGCACCTCGGCGATCGTCGGCTTGGGAATGTTGCGCCAGCGTTCGGAGAGGCCGAGGTAGATCTCCTTCTCCCGGGCCATGCGGCCCTCGGCGCCGGCGCAGCCGAATCCGCACCAGGTCCCCACCGGATCGAACGGGGCCATCTGATCGGCGATGGAGCCGCGCTCACGCAGGTCGTGCCCGGACGAGAAGTGGGGGCCGGCGGCCGCCAGGATGATCACCTTGATCGAATCGTCGCGGGCCGCGCGGTCGAACGCGTCGTTCAGCGCGTAGAGCAGGCCGGTGTCCTGGGCGTTGCGGCTCTCGGGCCGGTTCAGCACCAGCCGCGCGATGTGCGGGGCGGGGGTCTCGTACAGTACGGCGTCGGTCATGGCGGTCTCTCCCTGCCGGCATATCAGCCTGCGCGGGCGCGCGTGTCACTCCACGGGCGGCGGGGCGGCGCCCATCGGGGCCGGTTTGGCGAACGGCACGATGAGCAGGGCGGCCAGGAACAGGAGCGCCATGAGCCGGTAGGTGTCGGAAAAGGCGAGGGTGGCGGCCTCGCGCCCGACGATGCGCCCCATCACGGCCTCGGCCATCTGCAGGGCGCGGGCGCCGTCGGTCGTCCAGCCCTGGCTGAGCTGCGCCAGGCCCTGCATGGCGGCCAGGGCGCGGTCGGGCTGTTCGCCCATGGCCGCCGACAGGCGCGCGGCCTGCTCGCGCGTGAAGTCGATGAGCCAGGTGTTCACCACGGCGATGCCGATCGCCCCGCCCAGGTTCCGCATCAGGTTGAACAGGCCCGAGGCATAGCGCAGGTCCTCGGGCGGCACGCCATTCAGGGCCATCCCAACCGCCGGGACGATGCAGAGCAGCATGGCAAGGCCCCGCATCACCTGGGGCCAGAACAGTTCGTGGAAGCCCCAGTCGGACGTCACGCCCGAGAACATGAACAGCGAAGCCGCGAACATCGCGAAGCCCACGGCGATGACATAGCGGCCGTCCACGCGCGTCGACAGGCGGGCGGCGATCGGGGCGGTGATGGTCATGGCGATGCCGGTGACGAACACTGTCGCGCCGATCTGGAGGCTGGAATAGCCGCGCACCTGACCCAGGTAGACAGGCGTCAGGAACGTCGCGGCGTAGAGGCCGAAGCCGATCACCAGGTTCAGCACGCAGGCCATGGCGAAGGTCGGCCGCCGGAACGGCGTCAGCTTCAGGACCGGCATGGTGGAGAAGAAGGTGCGCTCGAAGAACACCACGGCGCCCACCAGCGACAGCCAGGCCGCGCTGAGCACCGCGGTGTCGTTGAACCATTCGTGACGGGGGCCTTCCTCCAGCACGTACTGCAGGGCGCCCAGGAACAGCGCCAGGGAGGCCACATGCAGCCAGTCGATCCGGCGCAGCATGCTCGGTTTGGCCTGGTCGACGCGACCGAGCAGGGGGAAGAGCAGGGTGACGGCGACGCCCGGCAGCACGTTCATGAAGAACAGCCACCGCCAATCGGCGTATTCGGTGATCAGGCCCCCCACGCTGGGCCCCAGGGTCGGCGCGAGGGTGGAGACCATGCCGAGGATCGCCGGCACCGCCGCGCGCTTTGGCCCCTCGAACAGGACAAAGCCGGTGGCGAAGACCAGCGGCACCATGGCCCCGCCGGTGAAACCCTGCAGCGCCCGGAAGGCGATCATGGAATTGATGTCCCAGGCCACGCCGCAGAGCAGGCTCGACAGGGTGAAGAGGCCGGCCGAGAGCGTGAACAGCCAGCGGGTCGACATCGCCTGGGAGAGGAACGCGGCCAGCGGGATCATGACGATCTCGGCCATCAGATAGGCGGTCTGGACCCAGGCGATCTCGTCCGGGCCGGCGTTGAGTCCGGCCTGGATCGAATTGAGCGACGCCGCGACGATCTGGATGTCGAGCAGGGCCATGAACTGCCCGAACGCCATGATCGCGAAGATCAGCAGCTTGCGGGCCTCGGGAATGGCGGCGGGATTCGGCGTCTGGAGCGCTGCGGGGGAGTCTGCGGTCATGTGTCCCTTGCGCTCGTCGGGTCGAGCCTTAATATGATAGACATCATATAAATGCAGGCGACGCCATGCGCTACTCCGACACGCACAAGGAAGAGACCCGGAAGTCGATCGTGAAGGCCGCCGCCATCGCCGTGCGCGCGAAGGGGCCGGACGGCGTCGGCGTCGCCGAGATCATGGCCGACGCCGGGCTGACCCACGGCGGCTTCTACGCCCACTTCCCGAGCAAGGAGGCGCTGGTGGCGGCCGCCGTCGACGAGGCGTTCGGCCAGAGCGCACGCCGGTTCGCGAAGATGACCCACGGGATGGCGCCCGCCGAAGCGCTGTCGGCCTTCGTGGACAGCTATGTCTCGCCCGAGCATCGGGCCCACCCTGGCCGCGGCTGCCCGCTGGCGACGCTGTCCAGCGACCTGCCGCGCCAGGGCATGCAGGTGCGGGAGGCCTACGAACGCGGCGTCCGCGGCCTGATCGGCCGGATCGCCGGGTGGTTGCCCGAGGACCACGCCGACCGCCAGGGGCTCGCCGCCTCGCTTGCCGCCGAGATGGCCGGCGTCGTCGCGCTCTCGCGCGCCATCGCCGACGACCAGGAGGCCGAGCGCCTGCTCGCCGACGCCCGCACCCGTATCAAGAACCGCATGGGGATCGTCCAATGAACGCCGTCACGCCCGCCGCCGAGCTCACCGGGCTGGAGCAGCTCAGGATGGCGTTCGACAAGGAGCGCCCGGGCTATGGGCGCGGCATCGGCCGCACCCTGAAGTTCGAGGCTATCGAGATCGAAGAGGGGCGGGTGGTCTTTGGCGGCACGCCGGACCGGGACGTCTACAACCCGATCGGCACCGTCCATGGGGGCTATGCGGCCACGCTGCTGGACTCGGCCGTCGGCTGCGCCGTGCATTCGGCCCTGCCGGCCGGCAAGGGCTATACGACGCTGGAGCTGAAGGTCGCGTATCACCGCGCCATGACCGAGGCGACCGGCCCGGTGCGCGCCGAGGGCAAGGTGATCCAGCTCGGCCGCCGCGCCGCGTTCGCCGAGGGGCGCCTGACGGACGAGCAGGGCCGACTCTACGCGACGGCGACGTCGACCTTGCTGGTCTTCGACCGATGAAGATGGAGACGATCGCCACCGGCGCGCCCGTGAAGCCGCGGCGTCGCCTGCCGCCGCGGGGCGTGCTGGTGCTGGGCGCGGCCGTGCTGGTCGGGGCCGGCGGTTATGGCTGGATCAACGCCGCGAAGGCCTCGGCGACTACCGACAACGCCTATGTGAAGACCGACGTGACCGTGGTCGCGCCGCGGGTCCGCGGGCATGTGGCCGAGGTGCTGGTCTCGGACAACCAGCCGGTCAGGGCCGGCCAGGTCCTGGTGCGCCTGAACTCCGAGGAGTACGCGGCGCGGGTGGCGGCGGCCGAGGGCGACCTCGCCATGGCCGAGGCCGCGGTTCGGGCGGCGGAGGCGGCGCTGGACCGGCTGGTCGCGGAGGAAGCCACCGCCTCGGCGCGGATCCGCGAGGCCGAGAGCAGCGTCCGCGCCGCCGACGCCGAGGTGCGCCGCGCCCGGGCCGACTGGGATCGCTACGACGCGCTCCTCAAGACCGGCTATGCGCCCCGCCGGGAGGCCGACCGGATCGAGACCCAGGCGCTGGCCGCCGCCGCCACGGCCGACCGGAGCCGGGCCGGCCTGGCGGTCTCGCGCAGCCAGCTCGCCGAGACCGCCGATCGGCGCGAGGAGCGGCTGGCGACCCTGGCCCAGGCCCGGGCCCAGCGGGACCGCGCGGCCGCCGCCCTGGAACTTGCGCGGCAGGATCGCGACCACGCCGAGATCCGCGCACCGGTGGACGGGGTGGTCGGCGACCGCCAGGCCAATGTCGGCGACTTCGTTCAGCCGGGCTCGCGCCTGCTGGTGCTGAGCCCGCTGGATCGGCTCTACGTCACCGCCAACTTCAAGGAGACCCAGACCGCGCGCATGCTGCAGGGACAGGCCGCGAAGGTGAAGATCGACGCCCTGCCCGGCGTGACCCTGAAAGCCCACGTCGAGAGCTTCGCGCCGGGCACGGGGTCGGAGTTCGCGCTGCTGCCCTTCGAGCCGGGGGTGGGCAACTTCACCAAGATCGTCCAGCGCGTGCCCGTGCGCCTGCGCCTCGATCCCGGCCAGCCCGAGGTGGCCCGGCTACGCCCGGGCCTCTCGGCGCGGGTGACCGTGGCGCTCGGGGACGACTGACAGGAAATCTGCACGCGGCTCCAGACAAGCCAGTTATTCCTACAAGAAAAGTAGGAATAAGTTGGGGCCATGCTGCAGGCCCACATCGAGATCGAGCTGGAGGACGGCGCGCTCGACGCCTACGTCGCTTGTCCCGACACCTCCGGACGCCACCCGCCGATCCTGCTGTTCGGAGATCGCGGCGGGCTTACCGACGATCTGAGGGCGATGGCGAGACGGCTCAGCGCCCACAACTATTTCGTGCTCGTCCCCGTTCTGGCGGGGCCCGCGGAGGCGCGGCGTGAGGCCGCATGGGCCTGTCTCGACCACATCGCCGACGATCCGCGGGTGGACGACGCGCGGGTCGGGCTCCTCGGCTTCGGCTCGGGCGGAGACCTCGCGGTCGAGCTCGCCGCGTCCCGCGCCGAGCGGATCGCGGTGGCCGCGGCCTACGGCGGGCGGGGCTTCGGTCCCCGCGCCGCGCTGGAAATCGCGCAGAAGATCAATGGGTTCGTGCGGGTCGGCTATCCGCTCGGAGCCGTGCGGCCCCGCGTCGGCCTGCTGGAGACGGCGCTGGGCGCGGCCGGGGTCCTGTTCGACGTCGAGATCTTTGGCGGCGAGCCCGACTGGCCCGGACTGGTGGACCTCTACGCCCGCATCCTGGGCGCGCCGGGGTCGGATGGGGCGTCTGCGGCCGGAGACGATCCAGGACAGGTTAACCGCGCCCTCCGCATCTCCGGTGGCGCCCGGCTCAACCCGCGCTAGGATGCATCAAGCGACTCGGTCCCGGCGACCCCCGCCTGGACGTCGCGCCAACTTTTTAGCTGGGGGAGCCCATGGCCACTGGTAAGAACACGAACGCCCTGCAGAAGCCGCTGACGCCCTCCGCCGAACTGGCTGCTGTCGTGGGCTCGGCTCAGCTTTCGCGCGGCGAAACCGTGTCGAAGATCTGGGACTACATCAAGAAGAACAACCTCCAGAATCCCGCCAACAAGCGCGAGATCCTGGCCGACGCCAAGCTGAAGCCGATCTTCGGCGGCAAGGACAAGGTCAGCATGTTCGAGATGAACAAGCACCTGGCGGCCCACCTGAAGTAGGACCTGCGCACGCGCCTTCGCGGTGCGTTGCTCGTGGACACGGGAGACCTCGCGGGCCGCTCGCCCTGCGAGGTCTCTTCACATTTGGGCCCTGGCCCGACATAAGGCGCGCCTTCCGCTGCGTCGCGCAGCGCACGCATTCTCCTGCTACGGACGTCTCCCGTGACCCGAGCCATCATCCTCGCCGCCGGCCAGGGAAAGCGGTTGCTGCCGCTGACCGAGGCGCGACCCAAGTGCCTGATCGAACTGTCCGGCCGTAGCCTGCTGGCGTGGCAGCTCATCCGACTGCAGGCGGCCGGCGTGGAGGAGGCGGTAGTGGTCACCGGCTTCCGCGCCGACGCGGTCGAGGCCGAGGTGGCCCGGCTGGGCCTCGCGATGCCCGTACGGCTGCAGTTCAATCCCTTTTACACGGTGTCGGACAACACGGCCTCGTGCTGGATCGTGCGCGAGGCGTTCGAAGGCCAGGTGCTGCTGCTGAACGGCGACACCCTCTTCGGCCCCGGGGTGGCCGAGCAGCTGCTGGGCGCCCCGCCGGCCGACATCACCGTCACGATCGATCGCAAGCCGGCCTACGACGCCGACGATATGAAGGTGTTGACCGAAGGCGGTCGCCTGCGGGCGATCGGCAAGACCATCGAGGCCTATGACGCCGAATCCATCGGCTTCCTGCGGTTCTCGCCCGAGGGCGCGGCCAAGTTCGTGGCGGGTGTGGAGCAGGTGCTCCAGAAACCCGAGGGCCTGAAGCGCTGGTATCTGTCGGTCATCGACGAACTGGCCCGCTCGGGCGTCGACGTGCGCGTCTGCTCCGTCGAGGGCCTCGAATGGGGCGAGATGGACTTCCCGCAGGACGTGGACAATCTGACCCGCCTCTCTGCCGGCTGGGCCAAGGACTGACCGGAAAACCGGCGGTGCTGTCTGCGGATGCGGCAAAGCGCCGGCGAATTCGGCTGTAGCCGCCGATCGATCGCCCAATAGTTGCACCGGTTACCACTCATCAAGGTTTACCCGCTGTCGTCCCTAACGAAGGGCGAGGGGAGAGGCGGTTGTCCGGTTCCGGCGAGGGCTTGGTCCCTGAGCGAATTCTTGAGTTGTCCGAGCGGCTGTCCTCGGCGGCGGCGGCCAGCATCGGCGAGATCGCGAGCATCAACCGCGAGGCCAAGATGTTGGCGATCAACGCCCTCATCACCGCGGCGCGCGCCGGCGAGGCCGGCAGGGGCTTCGCGGTCGTTGCGGAAGAGTTCAAGCGGATCTCCAGCAACATCGACGAGGTCACGCTCGGGCTGGAGAGCCAGGTCCAGGCGAACCTGCGCGAACTCTCGGCCGTGGGGGCGGCGATCCTCGACCATCTGCGCGGTCAGCGACTCGCCGATCTGGCGCTGAACGCCATCGAGATCATCGACCGGAACCTCTACGAACGGACCTGCGACGTGCGTTGGTGGGCGACGGACTCGGCGGTCGTCGACTGCGTGACGGACGGCGGTGAGCCGGCGGCGAAACACGCCAGCAGCCGGCTAAAGGTGATCCTCGACGCCTACACGGTCTATCTCGACCTCTGGGTCTGCGACATCAACGGGCGGGTGGTCGCCACCGGACGGCCCGAGCGCTATCCGCGGATCGTGGGCAGCTCGGTGGCCAGCGCAGAATGGTTCAAAAGGGCGCGCCGCACCGGCTCGGGTCAGGAGTTCGTGGCCTGCGACGTGGGCCGCCAGCCACTGTTGGCCGACGCCGCGGTGGCGACCTACGCCGCCGCGATCCGCCGAGACGGCGCCGTCGATGGCGAGGTGATCGGTGTGCTCGGCATCCATTTCGACTGGCAGCCCCAGGCCAACGCTGTGGTCGACGGCGTCCGTCTCACGGACGAAGAGCGGGGCCGCTCCCGCGTGCTGTTGCTGGACGCGAGCGGCCGGGTGCTGGCCGCCTCGGACCGGAAAGGCGTGCTGAGCGAGACCTTCCGCCTGCCGTCCAGCGCCGACAGCATGGGCAGTTACGCCGACCGCGGCGTCACCGTCGGCTTTGCTTTGACGCCCGGCTACGAGACCTACGAGGGCCTTGGCTGGTACGGCTGCATCGTCCAGGGCGAGCGCCGCGCGCAGGCCTCGGCCGCCAGCCAGGCGGCCTGAGCGGATTGACCTAGCCCAAGGCGCGCGGGGCGGGGTCGGCCTAAGGTGCGGCCTCAACCTTGGAGGCGCGCCATGACCAGCCCCTTGAAGCCCGACATTCTTGAGATCATCGCCACCGGTCAGGACATGACCGTGGCCACGGTGCGACCGGACGGCGCTCCGCAGGCCACGACCGTCAGCTATGCCAGCGACGGGCTGCGAATCTTCTTCGGCTGCGGAGAGGGCTCGCAGAAGGCCCGGAATCTGGCCCATGAGCCTCGCGTGTCGCTCACCATCAACTTGCCGTACCGGGACTGGAGCCAGATCCGGGGCGTTTCGGTCTTCGGTCGCGCCCGGCGAGTGACCGATGGCGAGGCCCTGGAGCGCGCCGGTCAGGCGTTCATGGCCAAGTTCCCCGAGGTCGCCCAGTACGTCACCGGGGAAGGCGAGGTGGCCATGTTCGAGGTCACGCCCGAGCTGATCTCGGTGCTCGACTACCGCCAGGGCTTCGGTCACACCGACCTGGTGCGGGTGGAGGGTGATCGGGTGGAACCCGCCTGAGGCTCACCCCTCGCCGACGATCCGGCGGACGAGATCCAGGTCGGCGGCCTTGTCGACGTCGACCGACGCCAGGCCATACGGGCTTTCGACGATGGCGGCGTTCACTCCCGCCAGGCGGCCGAGGCGGGCGGCGGCGTCGCGGAGAGCGAGCCGCCGGGTGGCGTAGCGGAGCAGCATCCCGAATCCGAGGATCCCGGCCATCCGCCAGGGGCGCTTGCGCTCGGCCTCCACGCGCCGCCACAGGTCGATGACCTTCAGGGCGGCCGCATTGCGGAGATAGAATAGATTGCAGCCAGACCAGTCGCCGTCGGCGAGGCGGAGCCAGGTGCGCTGCGTGCCGGGCGCCGCGGCTTCGACGGTCGGCCGGGCGGCCACCAGGGCGGCCACGTCGACGCCGGTCGGGACGTCCGTGAGGAAGCGGGCGACCCAATCGCCTTCCAGCAGGGCGTGGTCGGCGGTGGTGACGAGCAGCGGCGTGCCGAGCGCTTCGGCGCCGGCGAGGACGCTGAGGCTGGGGCCTGAGGCCTCGTCCACCAACTCAGCGCCGAGGCGCGTCGCCTCGGCCCGCACTTCGGGGTGGCTCGACACGACGGCGATGCGGCCGGCGCCGGCGTCGCGCAGCGCACCGACTACCCGCTCGAGCAGGGTGTGTCCCTGGAGCCGGATCAGCGCCTTGTGCGGCGCGCCCACATAGTCGGCGACCGGGTCGACCCCGCCGCGCGATCCGGCCAGCACCAGGGCGGAAAAGCCCGTCACGCCAGCGCCTTCTCGTAGAGCCGGTAGGTCTTGTAGATTCTGGCCCCGCCCGCGTCGCAGATCCGGCGCATGGGCAGGTTGTCCTCGAGGATCCACGACAGCTCGTAGCGTTCATAACCCAATTTTCGGGCGGCCTGGGCCGTGGCGTCGATCAGCAGGAACGGCAGGAGCTGGCCGCGCATCGTGGTGGCGAACTTCCGCTTCACGCCCATCAGCGGCACGCGGCCGGTCTTCACGCCGCGAACCTTCAGTCGCCAGAGCAGCTTGGCCCAGCCGAACGGCAGCAACTTGCCCTTCAGGTCGGCAATGGCCTCGTTGAGGTTCGGCAGCAGCACCATGAAGCCCGCCGGCTCGCCGTCGACGTCGGCGAACCAGGTCAGCCGGGGGTCGATCAGGAGCTTGAGGTTGGTCGCCAGGGCCTGGGTCTCGGCCTCGGTGGTAGGGGTGAAGCCCCAGTTGCCGGACCAGGCATCGTTGAGGATGTCAGTCAGGGTCCGAACCTCGGCGTCGAACCGCTTCATGTCGACGGTCCGCAAGGTGACGCCCTCGGGCAGGCCCTTGCGGATGCGGCGCAGGATCGGGGCGGGCAGGTCGTCGGCCACGCTGCAGACGTAGGCGTGGATGTCCTTGGCGCGGGCGTAGCCCTGGCCCTCGATGCGGTCGCCGACGTGGCGGGCGTCGTGGCCCATCATGAACATCGGCGGCGTGTCGTGCCCCTCGACCAGCAGGCCGACTTCCTCGTTGGTGGAGAGGTTCACGGGCCCCAGCGCGGTCTTGCAGCCCCGGGCCTTCAGCCAGGCCTCGGCGGCGGCGAACAGAGCGGCGAAGACCTCGGGGTCGTCCTCCGCGGCGATCATGCCGAAGTTGCCGACGCCGTCGCGGGTCTGGGGGTTCAGGTGGTCGATCTGGGCGCTGATCCGGCCCACGTCGCGCCCGTCGCGTACGGCGAGCCAGAACTGCACGTCGGCGTGCTCGAAGAACGGGTTGCTCTTGGCGCTCAGCGACTCCTGCCGCTCCAGGATCAGCGGCGCGATATAGTTGGGCTCGGCGGCGCCGAGCCGCATCGCCACCTGGATGAAGCGGTTCAGGCCCGCCTTGTCGCGGACCGGTACGATCTGGACGCCCCCCAAGGCGGTCACCCCTCGCGATAGAGCAGCATGGTGGCCCCGAAGGCGGCGAACATCACCGGCGCGGACCAGGCGGCCAGGATCGCAGGCGCCGCGCCGTTCTCGCCGAGGGCGGTGAAGGCGCCGTCGAAGACGAGATAGAGCAGACCCGCGGCCAGACACTGGACCACGATCGTCGCGCCGCCGCCGCGGAAGTTCGCCAGGGCCGATGGCGCGGCGAGCAGCAGCATGACGATGCACGACAGGGGCGCCGCCCAGGCCCGCTGGAGCTGGGTGTCGTAGAAGGTCCGCGGGCGGGTCGACAGGCCGCCGGCGAGCGCCCGGCTGGCCTCGGCCGGCGTGACCGAGGTCTGGCCCATGGCCAGGGTGCGGATGTCGCCGGGCTTCAGGCTGTGGGTCCAGTCCATCGAGCGCGCGGCGCCCTGGGCGACGCTGGCGGTCCCCAGCGTCTCGAAGCGCGGCTCGACCAGGCGCCAGCCACCGTTGTCGTAGACCGCGGCGTCGGCGGTGGTGCGCTGGACGAGGCGGCCGCCGGCGTCGCGGCGATAGATGGTGACCTTCTCCAGGCTCCGCCCGTCGGGGTCGCGCGGCACGGCCACCACCAGCTCGTCACCGACGCGGAAGGTGACGGGGTCGACCACCTTGGCCGGGTCCTTGGGGGCGGTGAGCTGCCACCACTCGCTGAGGCGGGCGTCGGTGCGCGGGGCGATGACCATGCCGATGGCGAGCTGGACCACGGCCAAGGCGATGGCAGCCGGCATGGCGTTGAAGGTGATGCGGTAGGCGGAGATGCCCGTCGAGCGCATGGCGGTGACGGCGCTTTCGCCAGCCAGCTTGCCGAAGGCGAACAGAGCCCCCGCCAGCACCGCGAGTGGCGCCGCCTGCTCGATCAGGCGGGGCAGGCGGAGCATCGCGTAGTAGGCGACACCCTGGGCGCCGAGCTGGCGGTCGAGGATCTCGGTTGTGACGTCGAGCAGGTCGAGGATCTGCAGGACGCCGACCAGCACAAGGAGCGCCGTCAGAATGCGGCCGCCCATCAGCTTCAGGAGATAGGTCGACAGGGTCATGCCGCCGCCTCTGCCGACCTACGCGCGCGGAAGCGGGCCGCCAGGCTGCCGAGATGTTCGGTCAGCCGGCCGATGGGCGTCTCGCCGGGCCGGTCACGGCTGGTGAAGAAGACGAGGAAGGCGATGGCGGCGAAGCCGATGAACGGGCCGCCCACGGCCAGCTCAGGCGCCACGCGGCCGGTCTGGGCGAGGCCCTGGCCGAGCTGGGTGAGATGGTGGAAGGCCAGCAGGAGCAGGCCGCCGACGAGGGCGCCCGGCGCACGGCCGCTGCGCTTGGCGGCCAGGCCCAGAGGCACCGCCAGAAGCGGCAGCAGCGGCAGCGACAGCGAGCGGGCGAGCCGGCCGTAGAGCTCGGCCTTCAGCGTCTCGCGGGGGATGACGGTGTGCGGGTTGCGGGCCTGGTCGGCCAGTTCGAGCAGCGTCAGCTCGCGCTCGTCGCCGCCGCGCGCCCGCAGCAGCCGGGCTGGGCCCGTCATCGGCAGCTGCATGGTGAAGTCCTTGAAGCTCAGGAGCTCGGGCTCGCCGCGGCTGTTGAACCGCAGCTGCTGGCC
The DNA here is from genome assembly GCA_046725615.1 of Pseudomonadota bacterium. GTDB lineage: Bacteria > Pseudomonadota > Alphaproteobacteria > Caulobacterales > Caulobacteraceae > Phenylobacterium. The sequence goes on along the minus strand of JBKOYY010000097.1, from coordinate 7,061 downwards.
GTCCTTGAGGATCAGGCGCACGTTGCGGCCGTCGGCGGTGCGGCGGACCTCGGCCATGCCTGCGGTGGTAATCTCCTCGCGGCCGGTCTCGGTGATGCGGCGGATGAAGATGCGCGAGAGGCGCTGACCTGCGGCGTCGGCCTCGTCGGTGGTCATGGTCAGGGCCTTGGAGGGCGCCAGGATCGTCTCGGCCGGCACGAGGCCATTCCAGCCGGCGTTCTGGGCCGTGTGCAGCACCGCGCGGTAGGCATAGCGGCTGTAGGGCTGCAGGAAGCCGAAGACCATCAGGCTGACCATGCTGAGGGCCGCGGCCAGCACGAGGTAGGGAGCGGCGAGGCGGGTCAGGCTGACGCCCGAGGCGAGCAGGGCGTCGACCTCGGAGGCCTGGTTCAGCCTGTTCACCACCACGATCAGCGCCAGGAAGAACGCCGCGGGCAGGGTCAGGCCCACGTAGTGCGGCACCAGGTTCACCGCGAGCTGGGCGACGAAGCCGAACCGGTCGCTGGAGGCCGACAGCATGTCGAGCAGCCGCAGGGTGCGCTCCAGCAGCAGCGCGATGAGGGTCACCCCGGTCGCACCCACCATCGGCCAGAAGGCGAGGCGGAGCAGGTAGCGGTCGATGAGGCTCAACAAGGTTCCCCGGGGCCGTGCGGTCAGGACCGCCAGCGGGCTGCGAAATCAGCGGCGAGCGCCTTGGCCTCCTCCTCGCCCAGGGCGACGTGCGACGCAAGGGCGGGCGGGCCCGGCCAGCCCGCATCCCTGAAGGTGTGGCCGCCGTGCGTCCGCTCTCCGTCGTAGCGCGGCAGGACGTGGAAGTGGACGTCGGGGTCCACCATCATGAGCATCAGATAGTTGATGCGCTCATAGGCCACCACCTCGCGCAGTAGGGCTTCGATTCCGTCCACGGCGACCTTCAGGTCGGCGAAGGCGGCGGGGGAAAGGTCGGAGAAGGCCGTCGCCTGCTCCTTGCAGACCAGCACCAGCGCCCCGAACGTCGGCTGCTGGGGACGAACCAGGACCAGCCAGTGCGCGGTCTCGGCGACCTGGGTGTGCGGATATCCGAACTTGCGGGCCGTCGCGTTGGGCACGGGTTGTCCTGGGGAATGAAGCGCTTGGCGGCAGATCATAGGGAGCGCCGCAGGCGGGTGAAAGCCTGAAGGCGGGGTCAGGCGAGGGTGAACCGACCCAGCGTCTCGACCGTCAGATCGCGCGTGATCCCCCGCGCCGTGACCTGGGCCGCGTAGCCGGCGCCCTCGCGCAGGACCGCGATCTCGTTCCAGCGGGCAGGCTGGCCGTGGCCGCCGGCGGGGGTCGAGGCGGCGGGGACCGCGAGGACGGGGATGGGGCCGGCGGGGCCGCGCACGCTGGTCAGCAGAGCCTCGTGGGCGTGGCCATGGAGGACGAGCTCGGCGCCGGCTTCCGCGAGCGCCGCACGCAGGGCGTCGGCGTCGACCAGCTCCTTGCGCCCCGCGACGACGCGGGCGGCCACCGGATGGTGGACCAGCACCACGCGATAGAGGCCGCGCGCGCCCGCCTCGGCCAGCAGCGCCCGGGCCGCCTCGACCTGGGCCATGCCAAGACGGCCCTGGGCCAGGTGCAGGGCGGTCGGGACCGCGGAGGAGAGGTTCACCAGCGCCACGGGGCCTCGGACCCGCAGGTGGGGGAAGGGCGCCTCTTCGGCCAAATTGTCGCCGAGCCACGGTCGCCAGGGGGCAAAGTCGCGGGGGGCCCCGCGGGCCGAAAGGGCGTCGTGGTTGCCGGGGCTGATGGTCACGTCGGCCGGGTCGCCCAGCGCCCTCAGCCAGGCGCGAGCCGCCTCGAACTCGGCGGGGGTCGAGAAGTTGATGACGTCGCCGGTGATCGCCACATGATCGGGCGCACGGGCGCGGATGTCGGCGGCGATGGCGTCGAGGACGGCCTGCACGTGCCGGCGCCGCTTGCGCCGCCAGGCGAAACGGCTCAGCGACCGCTTCGAGGCCAGGTCGCGCCAGCGGAAGGGCAGGGGCGGCGGCGGAAGCTGCAGGTCCGACAGATGGGCGAGGCGGAAGGCGGTCACGAGCTTTCCTAAGGGGACGGCGCTCGGTATCAGGTTCCACCGATTTGCGTGAGAGGCGCTGCGCGATTCCGATGACTGACACGGCCGCCCCGGCGGGCATGATCCTGGGCGCAGGCGAAGTCCGCATCTGGGGGATGACGGCGCGCGAGCGTCTGCGCCGCACCTTCGTGCGCGCCGGCCTGACCGTGGCCGAGACGGCGCCGTCCTCGGGCGGTGTGGTGCTGGCCCTGGGCGGCTGGGTCTACGACGAGAGCCTGATCAAGACCCTGGCCGGGCGGCCGGGGTCGGTGCTGCTCACGGACGACGGGCTCGCCGTGGCCGCGCACGTACCGGCTGCGGAGGTGGGCGCGGCGGCCGCGGCGCTGGAGCGGGGCGAGGCCCCCGCCGGCCTGACGCCGCTGTCGTTGGCCGAGCTGTCGTACAACGAGGCCCTCCGCAAGCGTGAGGCGCCGGTGCTGGTGCGGCTGACGGCCGAGAACGTCCGGGCGGTCGAGGCGCGAACCTTCGCCGGCTCGTACAAGGGCGTCACCGACATCGTCACCAAGTACTGGTGGCCGGTTCCGGCGCGGATCGTCACCCGCTGGTGCGCCGTGGCGGGCCTGAAGCCGAACCACGTGACCTTCGCCGGCTTCCTGCTGGTGCTGGCGGCCTTCTGGCTGTTCTGGAAGGGCGAGTTCGGCTGGGGCCTGGTCTGCGCCTGGATCATGACCTTCCTCGACACCGTGGACGGCAAGCTGGCGCGGGTGACCCTGACCTCGTCGGCGATCGGCAACGTCTTCGACCACGGCATCGACCTGATCCACCCGCCGTTCTGGTGGTGGGCCTGGTACGTAGGCTGCTTCGGCGCGGTGGCGATCACGCCCGACCTCGCCGGCTATGGCCTGGCGGTCATCCTGGTCGGCTATGTGGTGCAGCGGATCTTCGAGGGGATCTTCATGCGTCGCTACGGCTTCCACGTGCACTCGTGGCGGCCGTTCGACAGCTTCTTCCGCCTGATCACCGCCCGGCGGAACCCGAACCTGCTGATCCTCACCCCCGCCTGGCTGGCCGGCGTCCTGGTCCCGTCCTGGGGCGTGGGCGCGGCGCAGGTCGGGTTCCACCTCGTGGCGCTCTGGACCGCGCTGAGCCTGGTGGTGCATGCGGTGCAGCTGGTCCAGGCCCTGGCCACGCCGCGCGAGCGGGTGGTCTCCTGGCTGTCGCGTTGACCCGCGCCGGCGTCATCTGGAATCAGAAGAGCCACCGCAACAAGGGCGGTGACGTCGCGCCGCTGCCCGGTGTGGTGGTCGAGGTGGCGCCCGAGCGGCCGGCCGAGCTGATGACGACGCTGCGGCGGTTTGCGGAAACCGGCGTGGACCTCGTGGTGGTCGACGGCGGCGACGGGACGATCCGCGAGGTCGTCAGCCGTCTGCCCGAGGCCTACGGCGGGCGCCTGCCCAGGCTGGCGGTCGTGCCCAACGGCAAGACCAACGCGCTGGCGCTGGACATAGAGACGCCGCTCGGGACGACCCTCGACCAGATCCTGAACGCGGCGGCGGCCGGGCGGCCGACCAAGCGGCGGCACTGCCTGGAGATCGTGCGGCAGGGGGCGGCCGAGCCCGAGCATCGCGGGTTCCTGTTCGGCATGGGCGCCTTCGTGCGCGCGACGGAGCTCGCGCAGCGGCACCATGGCCTGGGGGTGTTCGACAACGCCGCCATCGTGCTCACCCTGGCGGGGGCGATGGGACGGACGCTGCTGGGCGGGCCGACGGACTCCTGGCGGCGCGGCGAGGCGGCGACAGTGTCGCTGCCGGCTACGGGCGAAGGGGCCTGGTTCCTGGTGATGGCCGCGACACTGAAGCGGTTCCCCCTGGGCCTGAAGCCGTTCGGCCCTCCACGCGAGGGGTTGAAGGCGCTGTCGGTGCAGGCGCCGCCCCGCCGGCTGGCGCGGGCCGTGCCGACGATCCTGAAGGGCGACGCTCCCGACTGGCTGGCCGGCTGCGGCTATCGCCGGCACGACGTGGACGGCTTCGACCTGGAGTGGGGCGGCCACTACGTGCTGGACGGCGAAGTGTATCCCGGCGGGGCGCTCACCGTGCGGCGCGGGCCCGAGCTGGAGTTCGTGGTCCCGTGAGCGGGGCGCTGCAGGCGCGGATCGAGGCCGAGCTGGCCAGCCCGGCGCCACACGCGGTGCAGACCCTGGCGGCGGCCCTGGCCCAGCCGGGCGACGCGGCGGTGCTCTACTACGGCTCGACCCTGCGGACGGGCGACCTCTCGGGGATCCTCGACTTCTACCGGCTGACGAAGGGTCCGCACCGCCGGGGCCTGCGGGGCTGGGTCGAGCGGGTGATGTGGCCCGAGGTGAGCTACCACGAGATCGGCGGGCTGAAGGCCAAGGTGGCGACGCTGCCGCTGGCGACCTTCCGGCGGGCGGCCGAGGGGCGGACCCTGGACACCACCATCTGGGCCCGCTTCGTCCAGCCGTGTCAGCGGGTCTGGAGCGCCGACGCGGCCTCGGCGGAGGCCGCAGCGCAAGCGGTGACGGCGGCGGTGGCGACGGCGTCGCGCTTCGCGGCGGCCTTGGGCCCGGTTCGCGGACCCGCCTTGGCTTTCTGGGCCGCGCTGTTCCGCCGGACCTACGCCGCCGAGTTCCGGGTCGAGACCACGGACCGGGCCGACACGGTGGTGGCGCACGGGGAAGACCGCTACGCCGAGATCCTGCCGTTGGCCTGGGCCGCAGCGGGAGTGGCGTTCACCGTCGACGGCGAGACCCTGTCGCCGCGCAAGGGGGGGCTGCCAGGCTGGACGCTGCCGAGCCTGGCGGGCAAGCCCTTGAACGTACTGAGAATCCTGAAGGCCGCCTTCACCTTCGACGGAGCGGCGCGCTACGCGGCCTACAAGATCGCCCGGCACACGGGCGTCGAGATCGCGGTGACGCCATTCCGCGAGCGCCATCCGTTCCTGGCGGCGCCCGGCGCATGGCTGGAGCTGCGCCGCCGCCAGCGTGAACTGGCTGCGGCGGAGAAGTGATCAGGCCGAGGCCCGGCGGGGCCGCTGGAGCAGGCCGTACTCGAGGCCGAGGCGCTCGAAGATGTCCAGCACCGCGTCGATCTGCTCCGGCGTGTGGGCCGCGCTGACGCTGGAGCGCAGCAGCGACTTGTTCTCGGGCGTGGCCGGCGGGATCGCCAGGTTCAGGTAGACGCCATTGGCGAGCAGGGCGTTCCACATCATCACGGCGGTGGCCTGGTCGGGCATCACCACGGCGGTGATCGGGCTGGCGTGCGGGCCGACGGCGTAGCCCATGTCGCGCAGGCCATCGTAGAGCCGGTCGGCGTTGGCGGCCAGGCGGACGCGCAGGTCCTTGTCGGTCTCGAGACGCTCCAGGGCCGTCAGGGTCGAGGCGATCACGGCCGGCGGCAGCGAGGCGGTGAACATGTACGGCCGGCTGACGATGCGCAGCAGGTCGAAGTTGTCCTCGTCGGAAACGAGGAAGCCGCCCACGGCGCCCAGGCTCTTGGAGAAGGTGCCGACAATGAAGTCGACGTCGTCCTCGACGCCGGCGGCCTCGGCCAGGCCGCGGCCCTTCTCGCCCAGGACGCCCATGGAGTGGGCTTCGTCCACCAGCAGGTAGGCGCCCATCTCCTTCTTGACCGCGACCATCTCCTTGAGCGGCGCGACATCCCCGATCATCGAGTAGATGCCCTCGACGACGATCAGGCTGCCCTTGGCGGCGTCGCCCATGCGGCGCAGGCGCTTGGCGAGGTCCTCGGGGTCGTTGTGGCGGAAGCGGATGACCTCGGCGCCGGACAGCTTGGCGGCGTCATAGATCGAGGCGTGGCTGTCGGCGTCCAGGATCAGGTGGTCGCCGCGGCCCACGAGGCCCGAGATACCGCCCAGGTTCGCCTGGTAGCCGGTCGTGAAGACCATGGCGTGCTTGCGGCCGTAGAACTTGGCCAGCGCCGTCTCAAGCGCGGTATGGCCCGCGAAGGTGCCGTTGGCGAAACGCGAGCCGGTGGTGCCCGTGCCCCACTGGCGCACGGCGGCCGCCGAGGCCTCGATGCACGCCGGGTCGAACGTCAGGCCCAGGTAGTTGTTGGTGCCGAGCAGGATGACCTTCTGGCCATTCAGCATGCCTTCGGTCGGCGAGAGCACCGCGTCGAACCGAACGGAGGACGGATCGGCGCCCGCCGCGCGGATGCCATCCAACGGGGCCCGATAGCCCAGGTGCTTGTCGAGCAGCCCCATCCTTTAAGCCTTCACCCGCAGCTTGTTGATCAGTTCGGAGAGGTCGCCAACCGTCTGCACCGTGGCGAGACGATCCAGGGGAATCGAGAGGTCGAAACGATCCTCAAGCTCCATGACGATGTTCATGAGCGCAAGCGAGTCCACGGCCAAGTCCCGCGCAATGTCGGTGTCCGCGGTGACCTGGACGCTACGGCCCAACACCGTTTCGGCCGCTCGCGCGACCTCGCGGATTGTGAGATCCGTCGCCAGTTCAACCATGAATGAGCCCCCCAGTGGCTCGTAACCTGCCTACGCCAGCCGCGTAACTAAGCATGTTGAACCCGGATTTCCACCGCGGTCTCAAGGCTCGGTCACAAATCGGCGACTAATGTTTCATCCATGCCGCATTGCGGTACCAGGCGACGGTCGATGAAAATCCCGCAGGAAGGTCGAACACGACCGGCGCGGCGGCTTCCATACGCTCTTCAGGGGAAATCGCCCAATCCGGATGCAGCAGCTCGCGCGCCTTGGCCGATGTGAGCATCGGCGTGGAGCCCAGCAGCGCAGTGAAATCATTTGTGATTCCGAGGGCCTGGATCAGGGCCTTCGGGACGGGCGCGAAGCGCGGCGAACGGCCGCAGGCGCGGGCCGCCTCGGCCATCAGCTCGCGCCAGGCGTAACCCTCGGCGCGCGAATCGCTGAGCGCGACGGTGCGGCCGGAGGGCGGCGCCGCAGCAATGGCGGCCGTCTGCCGGGCCGCGTCTTCCACATGGATCATGCAGATCCGCGCCGACTCGTTGAGGAC
>JBKOYY010000145.1:0-8782 GCA_046725615.1 Pseudomonadota bacterium | reverse complement strand
CACCTAAAACAACCCCACGAGCCAGTCGTCGGCAGCGTCAGATGTGTATAAGAGACAGTCGTCGTGGTGATCGGCTTCGATCCACGCGGCCCAGGTGACCGTGCCGGACGCGTCCTGGAGATAGGCTCGGAAAGTTTGCATCGCCCGATGTAGGGCCTGCGCCCCCCGGACGCCAGCGCGGCGGATGGCCCCGGAGCGCCGGAGGTCTCTCAGATCGGGTTGCGCTGGCCGCGGGCGCGGCTGACCAGGAACGCCGCGACCAGGCCAGCCGCCACGACACCGGCGGCGGCGGCCAACCCGGCGGCGAGCGTCCGGGCGTCCAGCACCCAGGCGGCCGCGCCGGACAGCACCAGCCAGGGGATGAGCAGGATCAGGGCGAAGTAGGGCGTGCGGGCGCCCGTGGGCTCGCCCGGATGCAGGTAGGCGGCGGCGTAGTCGTAGGGCCCCCTGCCCGCGGCCTCCTCCAGCGCCTTGAACGAGGCCTTCCGGTGGAAGATCACCTGGAAGAGGTCGCCGATCACCCGGGCGTTGTCGAAGTAGCCGGCGTGCGAGGCGCCCGGCGCGGGGAAGCGGAAGCTGGCCACGTGCACATTGTCGATCCGCTGGCGCTTGGGCGCGGCGGCGGTGGGCGACTGCAGGGCGCCGCTGATGATGTCGCCCTCGTCCCAGTAGTTGATCCAGTGGATGTGGGGGTGGCGGTTGTCGCTGAAGGGGGCGTCGCCGATGTCGCCGCGCAGGGTCTCGACCACGCGCTTGTAGCGGTGGAAGGCCGAGGCGTAGCTCTCGAAGAAGTACTCGATCTTGTCGATCGGGCTGCCCAGGGTGATGAAGTGCTCGATCTTGCCCAGCGGGACGGGGCCGCCCATCACGTCCGTCGGGTTGAAGGCGCGGTTGCGCCGGGTGAGCGCCAGCAGGGCGTCGTGCGCGATGCTGGTTCCCAGGCTGTGGGCCACGATCACCACCCGCTCGCAGTCGGGATCGCACAGCACGTGGGTCAGGGTCTCGAGCGCGTTGTCGATGACCTTCTGGCGCGCCACGTGCTTGAGGTCGGTCTCCTCATAGGTGGCCCAGGCTTCGACGTCGCCCAGGTAGTCGGTGACCAGCTTGCCCAGGCCCAGCAGGCTGGCGAGCGAGACCGCCAGGGTCGCGGCGGTCTTCCAGTCGACCTTGAGCGGCACGTCCGCCGACTGCAGCAGGCCGGTGAGCAGGGGGAGACGCGCCAGGCCCTGCAGCGCCCAGAGCAGGCCCAGGACCACGCCGGCCGCCGACAGGACCAGGGCCAGCGCCATGGTGGTGAGAACGAACGCGTTGCGCAGCTCCTCGCGGACGTAGAGGTTCCGCCAGGCGCGGGCCAGCGTCTCGCGCCGTCTGGCCGTCTCGGGGTGGCCCTCCGACTCCCTGGCGACGAAGGCCAGGAAGTCCTTGAAGGTCCCGCGCGGAAAGTCGCGCAGGGCTTCTGGGCCCTCGAAGTCGTTGTAGAGCCCGATCAGCCCGTCGAAATCCCGGGCCTCGACCCCCGGCGGCGGCTTGCGGCCTCCGTCGAACAGGGCGGCCAGGGCGGCGCGGCGCAGCCGCTGCCGCTCGCGCCACGGAGCGGGCAGCGTGCGCCAGGGCCGAAGCGGCTGGCGGAACACCCACTGGATCACCCGGCGCGCCGAGTCGGTCTGCGCCATGATCGGCGCCCAGTAGATCTCGTAGAAGCGCACCGAGCGGGCGTTCTCGAACCTGGGTCCGGTCGAGAAGACCGTGCGGATGTAGGCGATGATGCCCTTGCCGGGGTCCGGCCGCAGAGGTTCGACCCGGGGCCGGATCTTGCTCAGCATGCCGATGGAATTGCCCTTGGCGTGCTGGCGCTGGAGGTACTGGTCCAGCCGATCGACGAGGCGGCTCGTCTCCTCGTAGCGGCGCTGGCTGCCGATGCCGTGGACGTAGACCACGCTGGTGAACGCCGCCCGCGCCTCGGGAGCGGGACCATCGTTCGGTCCGGGCGTCGACTCCACGGCGCGATCTTGAAGGTCTGGCATGCCGCATCCCCCAGGACTGCGGCCAGATTAACCTACTTTTGCGAGAAGAGTATCCAGACTCGACTCCAGGAGGATTCCACGGCGTCTCAGGCCCGGCGCCGGGCGGCCTCGAAGGCGGCGGCGAAGTCGAGGAAGGCGCGGACGCGGGGGACGTTGCGCATCCGCTCATGCACGGCCAGCCAGTCCTCGACCTCGATCCCCGGCAACTCCACGCAGGCGGTCAGGCCGGGTTCGCGGCGGAAGTAGGCGGCGGGGAGGACGGCGAGGCCCAGGCCGTGGCGGGCGTTGGCGATCATGTTGAGCGGCGAGGAGGTGCGGTAGTCGATCCGGGCGCCGGGCACGATCCCGAGGATGATCCGCTCCAGCGCCGCAAAGGGGCCGCTGTCGCCGCCGATGAACACGTGGCCGTCCAGTTCCGCGACGCAGGTGGGGCGGCCGTGGCGCGCGAAGTAGTCCTCGCTGCCGTAGACCCCGAGCGGCGACACCCCCAGACGCCGGGCCACCACCCCGGCCTCGGACGGCCGCGCGCCACCGCGAATGGCGACCTCGGCCTCGCCGGCCGCGAGGTCGAGGAAATCGTCCGTCACGATCACCTCCACCTGGACCTGCGGGTACTGGGCGCGGAACTCACGCAGCGCCGGGGCCAGGCCGTAGTTGGCGATGATCTCGTTCGTGGTGACCCGCAACACGCCCGAGACGCGGCGGGCCTCGGCGCGGGCCGCCGCGGCGAGCGCCCCGGCCGCCGCCTCAAGGGCCTCCATCTGCGGCAGGAGCAGCAGACCCTGGTCGGTGATCCTGAGGCCGGTCTGGCTGCGTTCGAACAGGGTGACGCCCAGCGCCTCCTCGAGCGCCGCGATCCGGCGGCCGACCGTCGGCTGGCTGACCTTCAGGGCGCGCGCCGCGGTCAGCGCGCTGCCGGTGCGGGCGGCGGCGAGGGCGAAGCGGACGTCGTTCCAATCGAGCGCGGCCATGTTCAACATTTCTGTAGAACGATCGGTCACGCTTGTCGATTGAGCGACCTGCAACCCAGGCGTATCCGGCGGGCATTCGAAGGACGACCGCCGTGAAGCTCTACTACGACCCCATCTCGACCACGTCCCGGCCCGTACTGCTGTTCCTGGCCGAGCACGACCTGGCCGTGGAGCTGGAGGCCCTGGACATCATCTCGGGCGACACGCGCACCGCGGCGTTCGCGGCGCTGAACCCGAACCTGACCGTGCCGGTGCTGGACGACGACGGCTTCGTGCTGACGGAAAGCTCGGCGATCCTGAAGTACCTGGCCGACCTGGCCGGCTCGCCGACCTATCCGACCGAACTGCGCGCCCGGGCGCGGGTCAACTCGGCGATGGACTGGTTCAACACCAACTTCTCCAAGGACCTGAACGGCGACTACGTCTATCCGCGCCTGCTGCCCGAGTTCATGCCGCCGGGCCTGCTGGCCCCCGAGGTGGCCGAGCGGGCGCTGGAGCGAGCCAGCCACTGGCTGGGCGTGCTGGACCGCCACATGCTGAAGGACCGCTACGTCTGCGGGCCCGACCCGACGATCGCCGACTACTTCGGGGCGGTTCAGACCGGCCTGTCGCAGGCCGTCGACTTCGACCTGACGCCCTGGCCGAACGTGAAGGCGTGGCTGGACCGGATGCGCGCGCGGCCGGCCTGGGGCGAGGTTCACGCCGCCTTCTACGGTTTCGTCGCCTCGCGCCGGCAGCTCAGCAAGGCCGGCTGAACCACCCCACCCTCCTGGCGTCCGTCAGCGACCGCCCCCCGGCGGCGCGATCGCGCGCGCCTCCGCCTTCCCCAACCGCACAAGGACTCCCCGCCATGCGAAACCTGCTCCTGATCCCGGCCGCGCTCGCGGCCCTCGCCGCCACGCCGGCGGCGGCCACCGTGCTGACCTTCGACATCGACAACGCCAAGCCGAACAACAGCCTCGCCATGAGCCAGGCCTACGGCGACCGCGTCGCCGCCACGGTCCAGAACGGCGCCACCTATGGCGTCGGGGCCGAAGGCTTCACGCCCAATGTGCTGACCAGCTACTCCGGCGGGACCGCGGGCTCGCTGATCCGCTGGACCACCAACTACGGCGACCTGGTCAACGTGCTGGAGAACGAGGTCGACGGCGCCAGCGTCCTGGAGGTCAGCTTCGTGGCCGACGCCGGCTATCAGGTGAGCCTGTTCGGCTTCGACCTCGGCGGCTGGCCGCAGTCGGACTACACGCTGCCCGGGTTCCAGGTGATCGGCGCCGGGAACACGGTGCTGTTCTCGCAGAACAACGTGCTGGTGCAGGGCAACGGCGTCGGCCCGCGCCATACGTCCATCGACTTCGGGACCGGCCTGACCGGACAGACCCTGACGCTGCGGCTCAACCTGGCCGGCCTCAACAACAACAGCGACAACATCGGGCTCGACAACGTCCGCTTCGGCCAGTCGGGCGGCCCGGTCGGCGGCGTGCCCGAACCTTCAGCCTGGGCGCTGATGATCGCCGGCTTCGCAGGCGCGGGCGCCGCGCTCCGCCGCCGGCGCGCCGCCGCGGCCGCCTGAGACGCGCGATCATCGCCCTGATGGCGTCGTCTACGGACGGCGCCGGACGGGATCACCGGCGCCGCGAAAGGGAACCACACCGCGACCTGCCGGTTGCCTCCTCCGGACATCGGAGGAGCACGCCATGGGTATCTTTGCGGCCATTCGCGACAAGATCTTCGGCCACCCGCGCCCACAGCCGGGCGCGCCAACGGCCGGACAGGCCCCTGCGAGCCCGCCCACCGCCGCGCCCGCGGCTCAGAGCCCCGCCGCGCCGAGCCCGGCGGCGGTCAGTCCTGTGGAGCCGGTGGACGTGGAGGCCGTGCTGACGAGCATGGCCGGGTTGCAGGAGGGCGGCGGCGGCAACTGGCGGACCTCCATCGTCGACCTGCTCAAGCTTCTGCACATGGACTCAGGCCTGCCGGCCCGCAAGGAGCTGGCCGAGGAGCTGGGCGTGCACGTCGGCGAGGCGGGATCGGCCGAGCAGAACATCGCGCTGCACAAGGCGGTGATGAAGAAGCTGGCCGAGAACGGCGGCCGGGTTCCCGACAGCTTCTACACCTGATCCGCGCCCCCGCCCGGGGACTGCGGTCCGGACGGAGGCGCGGCGCCGAACGATCAGGGCGGGCGGGGCGGCGCTCGCTCCACCCGCTCCAGCCGTCCGGCAAGCTCCGTCAGGCGATCGCGGCCTGGCGACGGCGCAGCATGGCGCCCGCGCCCAGGAAGCCGACGATCGTGATCGCCCAGGTCGAGGGCTCGGGCGCGGCCGAGACCGTCCTGGCCGTGCCGGTCGCGAGGATGTTGTCGAAGGTCACGCCCGGACGCGTGATGGAGAGGTCGCTGGCGAAGCGCAGGCGCAGGTTCACCACCTGGCCGGCGAACGCGGTGAGGTCGTAGGTGGCGCGACCGGAGTTGATGCCGGTCACCCCGCGGCCCAGCAGGCCCTCCACGAAGCGGTTGTGGACGTCCGGCGTGGCGACCAGCGGATTGGTGGCGTTGAACAGCTCGCCCTCGCGGGCGCCGAGCAGGTTCCAGCCGTCCCAGCCGAGCTCGGTGTCGGTGACGAAGTCGAAGCTGAGCAGCGCGTCGGTCACGCCGGTGAGGTCGAGCTTCAGGTCGTAGTACGAATACTCGTTGTTGCCGTAGTAGCCGTTGACGTGGCCCATGCGGCCGCGGCCCACGCTGAAGTTGCCCGCCAGGCGCTCGCTGGCGCCGAGGCCGTGGCTGAAATCCTGCTGGAACAGGGTGACCGCGGCCTGGGCGGGCGCGGCGGCCAGGGCCACGGCGGCGAGCGCGCCGAGAGCCAGGGTCTTGGCTTTGAAGATCATGGGGAGGACTCCTTTTCGGGGGTTGGCCGGCGGTCAGCGCGGGGCTGGCGGCGGGGAGGCCGCGCCGGCGTCGGTTTGCGCCAGCCGCGAGAGGGCGGTGGCGAGGGCGTCGTCGGCCGGGACCGCGACGTCGGGCGCCACCCCGCGCCCTTCCCAGCCGAGGCCGGTGTCGGGGTCGTAGGTGCGGCCGATGGGGACGAAGGCCGAGAAGCCATGCGGCAGGTCGACCATGCCGCCGAAGCGGCCGGCGCCGGTGGTGGTCTCGCCGACGATCACGGCCCGGTGGGTGCGCTTGAGGCCGAGGGTCAGGTGCTCGGCGGCCGAAGCGGTGCGGCGCGAGGTGAGGACGTAGAGCGGGGCGTCCCGCAGCCGCGTCTCGGACGCGTCGGGCTGCACGATGTGGTCCCGGCGGATGATCCCCTCGGGGGCCGGCTGGCGCACCATGGTCGGGGCGACGAAGATCGGGTCATCGACCTCTGCGTCGGCGCGCGTGTCCATCCGCAGCAGGGTGACCGGCTGGGCGAAGAACAACGGCAGGATGGCGTCCATCGGCTCCTGGCCGCCGCCCCGGTGCGGCCGCAGGTCGAGGATGACCGCCCGGGCGTCGGCGTGGGCCAGAAGGAAGGCGCGCGCGGCGGCGCCGGTCTCGGGCCCCTGGGGGAACTCGTTGAAGCGCAGGTAGGCGACGTCGCCGATCATGCGCGCCTCCTCCAGGCCCGGCGGGCCGCTGGCGCGGGTGCTGGCCGGCGCGTCGGGGCTGGGCGGGCGGCTCGCCCGCACCCCCTTCGGGCCCAGCCGCAGGTGGCCGTCGGGCGACACCGCCTGGAGGTCGGCGGTCACGGCGCGCCCGAACGCGGCGGGGTCGGTGAGCCCGGCGTAGGCGCCGCGCGCCGCCTGCTCGCGCAGGCGGGCGGCATAGCGGCGGGCGGTGGCCGCGTCGGCGAAGCGGCGTTCCAGCACATCGGCGAGACGCGACAGGACCTCGCGCTGGTCGGACGGAGACAGGGCGGCGGGCATCGAAGCCGCAGGCTCGGCCGCCAGGCAGGCGGACGGGGGCAGCAGGGGGGCCGCCAGGAGCATGGCGGCGGCGACGGCGGAGGTACGGATGGACATGGGGCCTTCCCGGTCGTGACGGACCGCCCCATGCGGCGGCCGGCGGGCCCGCGTCTCGCCGCCTGCGACCGGGCGACGGCGCGGCGACCGGTCGACGATGCTGCGACGGCGTTGCGACGAAGCCAGGCGTCAGCCGGGCCGCCCATGGCTATGGTGGTCCGGAGTCCGTCGCCCGGAGCCCCTGCTTGGCCGCCACGTCCACCCCGTCAGACCGAGTCGCCTGGCCGCCGCCGGCGGCGGTGCTGCGGCTGATCGCGGGGCTCTGGACCCTGGGCGCCTGCGCGATGGTCGCCAGCGGCGTGGCCACCCGGTACGAACCGCTGCCGCCCAATGCGATCCGCGCGGTGCTCATGTCGCTCGTGGGGGCGGCGTTGAGCCTCGGCCTCTGGCGGATCGCGACCCTGCCGGCCCGCCCGCGCTGGGCGATCCCCGCCCTCGCCTGCGGCCTCGTCGCCGCGACGGCGGCGCACACGTGGCTCGACCTGCGTGTCGATGCGCTGTTGCTGGACTGGCTGGATCCCAACCCGCGGATCCGCCAGATCATGTCGGACAGCGCCCTGCGGATCATGGTGATGGGGCTGATCGCCGAGAGCCACATCGTGGTATTCGCGACGGTCTACGCCATCTTCGGCATGGGGGCGACGATCCTGCGGTCGGCGGCCGAGACGCGCGAGCGGGAGGCCCAGCTCGCCGAGGCCCGGACCCTGGCGGTCGGCGCCCAGCTGGCCATGCTGCGCCACCAGCTCAACCCGCACTTCATCTTCAACACCCTGAACGCCATCGGCTCTCTGGTGGCCATGCGCCGCAACGACGACGCCGAGACGATGATCGACCGGCTCTCGGACTTCCTGCGCGCCTCGCTGAGCGCCGACGCGCGGCCGCTGGCCACGCTCGACGACGAGCTGACGACGCTGCAGAACTACCTCGACATCGAGGCGGTGCGCTTCGGCGCGCGGCTGCGGGTGACCTACGACCACGAGCCGGGGCTGGGGGCGGCGCTGATCCCGAGCTTCCTGCTGCAGCCGCTGGTGGAGAACGCCATCAAGCACGCCGTCTCCCCCGCCCTCGGCCCCGTGGACGTGAGCCTCTCGGCGCGGCGCGAGGGCGACGAGCTGGTGGTGAGGGTCGCCGACAGCGGCCCCGGACAGGCGGCGCCCGCCGCCGTCGGCACCGGCACCGGACTGCGGAACGTGCGCGAACGCCTGGCGCTGCTCTATGGCGACCGGGCGCGGCTGGACGCGGGACGGCGGGGCGCGGGCTTTGTCGCGGAGGTGCGCGCGCCGCTGCAGTGGGCGGAGGGCGCGGCATGAGCCCGCCGCTCCGCGTGGTGATCGCCGACGACGAGCCGCTGGCGCTGGAGCGCCTGGCCCTGGCGTTCCGCGACATCGAGGGGGCCGAGGTGGTCGGCGCGGCGGCGAACGGCCTGGAGGCGCTGGACCTGATCGCGGCGCTGCGGCCGGACCTGGCGGTGCTGGACATCCAGATGCCGGGCCGGACGGGGCTGGGCGTCGCCGGCGCCCTGCCGCCGAACGACCGGCCCGAGATCGTCTTCCTCACCGCCTTCGACAGCCATGCGGTGGACGCCTTCGACGTCGAGGCGGCGGACTATGTGCTGAAGCCCCTGCGGCTGGAACGACTGCGGCAGGCGGTGGAGCGCGCCCGGCGGCGGCGCCACGGCCCCGGCCGCGACGCGCCGGAGCCGCCGCAACCGTCGCCGGCGGACGGCGCGCTGGACGGTTTCTGGGTCCAGGGCCGCGACGGACTGGTCCGCGTGGGCCTGGAACAGATCTCCTGGAT
>JBKOYY010000059.1:0-5528 GCA_046725615.1 Pseudomonadota bacterium | reverse complement strand
GTTCCGGCACGCTCGGGATGCGGAAGCCCGTGCCGTAGGTGGCCCGCAGGCGCAGGCCCGACATGACCGTCCAGTCGAGGCCCAGCTTGTAGGTCCAGTTATCGCCGAACAGGTTGTAGTCGGAGTAGCGGACCGCGCCGTTAAGCTCGAGCCGCTCGACCAGCGGCATGTCGGCCAGCAACGGCGCCGACAGTTCGGCATAGGCCTCCTTGGTCTTCACCTCGCCGCGGATCGGGCTCTGCTGGTTGGTGTTGGCCACGCCCAGCACCGTCAGGGCGTCCGGGTTCCGGTAGCCGACTTCCTCGCGGTAGACCGCGCCCGCGGCCACCGCCAGCGGGCCGGCCGGCAGCTCGAAGAGCGTGCCGGTGATGTCGGCCGTGACGCTCTTCTGCTCGTTGCCCCCGTTGTCGCGGGTGGTGGCCAGGATGTAGTTCAGCACCTGGGGCGTGAGGTCGCCTGCGCCCAGATAGTCGCCGCAGGGCGCCGTGGTGGTGGCGCCCGGCAGGCAGGCGGCGAGGGTCTCGCCCACGCGCTGCAGGTTGGCGATGTTGGTGGAGCCGTCGACGCCCTTGGTCTTGCCCCAGTTGCCGGCCATTTCCCAGGTCCAGTCTCCGGCGAACTTGCCGCGCAGACCCCCCACCAGCCGCCAGGTGTCGGTTTCCTGGAAGAACTGGCGAGGGCCCGGCTCCGCCAGGCGACGCTGGATGAGGGTGATCTGCTGGCCGGTGGGGTTGGTCCGGTTGGCGGCCGGGATCACCAGGTTGCGCAGGGTGCCGGGGGTCGCGATCTGGTCGCTCTCCCGGTTCGTGAACATGAACTCGCCGAACAGTTCGACGTCGTCGGTGAGATCGTAGTCCCCGAACACCCCGACGCTGATCCGCTCGATGGCGCTCACCGCGTTGAGGAACGGGTTGGAGTTGAAGTTGTGCTTGGCGGCGCTGTAGGGCTCGAAGAAGTTGCCGTTGCCGCCGGGCGTCTGGTTGAAGTTGATCTGCTGGCCGTTCGGCAGCACGGCGCGGCCGCCGACGGTCGAGGCGCTGCCGACGCAGACCAGCTGACCGCCGACCTCGCCCAGGCCGCAGGGCTCGCGATCGGCCATGTTGACCGGCTTGGTCTTCTGGTAGTTCACCGCCGCCGTGAAGCCGCCGCGCTCGCCGCGCAGGCCCCACAGCAGGTCGCCGGTGAACTCCTCGCCGTCCCCTTCGTCGGTGACGCCGTACTTGCCGGTGACCTGCACGCCCTCGAAGTCGGTGCGGGTGATGATGTTGACCACCCCGGCCACCGCGTCGGCGCCGTAGATCGCCGAGGCGCCGTCCTTGAGGACGTCGATGCGGCCGATGAGGGCGGCGGGGATGGTGTTCAGATCCACCGCGCTGTTGGCGCCGGTGCCGCCGTAGACCACCCGACGGCCGTTCAGCAGCACCAGGGTCCGGTTGATGCCCATGCCGCGCAGGTTCACCTGGGCCGTGCCGTAGCCGTTGCCGGTCCAGTAGGCGTTGGTCTGGCCGCCGGCGTTGCCGGCCGACGCCGGAAGGCGCTGCAGCAGGGTCTCGACATTCGCAAGGCCGGTGCGCGCGATCGTCTCCTCGGTGACGACCGTCGCCGGGCCGACCCCTGTGATGTCCGCGCGCTTGATGCGGCTGCCGGTGACGACGACCTCGTCGACGCGGCTGTCCGCGGCGGTCTGCGCCGCCGCGGCGCCGCCGCTCATAGCTAGAGCGACGCAGGCGCTCGCAAACAGCCGACGCTTTGAAACCTGATCCATGCCACCCCCTCAGTTGGACGTCGGAGCGGCCCGCGACGCGTGTCACCGGCTCCGGTCTTCGAGTTCTCGGTTCGCTGGGAAGCGGGTGTCAAGTCATGTATATACATAAGAAGCCGCCGCGGCGGGCAGCAATTTGCGACGTTTGCGTGAACGTCGATCAGGCCGGGGTTCACGAACCGCGGCCCCTGGCAAGGACATGCCTCCATCCGCGGACATCCCGGTAAAATGCCGCTTTCTTCGTATTGAAGAAAGCATAGCGCCCCCATGCCCCCGGCGCCGCTTTTATAGACGCCTCGCAGGACAGAAGAACAGCTTCCCGTGATGAGAAACTCTCACCTCTCGCGCGTAGGAACGATGTCAACCTCGCCCCCCAGTTGCTCTCGGACCTCCGACAGAGGGCATGGAAACCTTCCCATTATTGGAGACTTGAAGGCCCTCCGATCCCGTCGCCGCTACATCCGCGCCCTTGACCTTCCCATGATGGGAAGCCCCATCTGCGCTGGGCGTCGCGTTCAGGAGTCGCCCCATGCCCCAGTCCCGTCTCGAGATGATCGACATTCCCATCCTCGGTATGACCTGCGCGAGCTGCGTCGGACGGGTGGAGGCGGCGATCGCAGGCGTGGCCGGCGTGGCCGCGGCGAGCGTCAACCTGGCCGCCGAGCGCGCCCGCGTCGAACTGACCCCGCAGGGCTCGGCGCAAGCCGTCGCCGACGCGATCCGCCGCGCCGGCTACGCGCCGATGGAGACGGTGGTCGAGCTCAAGATCGGCGGCATGAGCTGCGCCAGCTGCGTCGGACGTGTGGAGCGCGCGCTCGCCGCGGTCCGGGGCGTGCTCGGCGCGGAGGTGAACCTCGCCGCCGAGCGGGCGCGCGTGCGCGTGCTGGAGGGCGGCCCCGACCCCGCGACCCTGATCCTCGCCGTGACCGCCGCCGGCTATGAGGCCGCGCCGGCCGGATCGGCGACGCCCGAACGGGCCGATCGAGAGCAGGCGGCCCGCGCCGCCGAGATCTCCGGCCTGAAGCGCGCCGTCGTCGTGGCGGCGCTGGCCACGGCGCCCCTGTTCCTGCTGGAGATGGGCCGCCATTTCCTGCCGGGCGTCCACTACTGGCTCGACGCGACGATCGGCGAGCAGCCCTGGCGCCGGATGAGCTTCGCGCTGGCGGCCCTGGTCCTCTTCGGGCCGGGCCTGCGCTTCTATCGCAAGGGCGTCCCGAACCTCCTGCGGCGCACCCCGGACATGAATTCGCTGGTGGTTCTCGGCGCGAGCGCCGCGTTCGCCTACTCGGCGGTGGCGACCTTCACGCCCGGCCTTCTGCCGGCCGGCGCCGACCACGTCTACTACGAGGCGGCGGCGGTCATCGTGACCCTGATCCTGCTCGGGCGGCTGTTCGAGGCGCTGGCCAAGGGCCGCACGAGCGCGGCCATCCGCCGGCTGATGACCTTGCAGGCTAAGACCGCCCGCGTCGTGCGCGGTGGGCGCGAAACCGAGGTCCCGATCGCGGAGGTCCGCGCCGGCGACGTCGTCGCCGTTCGCCCGGGCGAGCGCGTGCCGGTCGACGGCGAGGTGACGGACGGCGCCTCTTTCGTCGACGAGTCCATGATCCGCGGCGAACCCGTCCCCGTGGAGAAGGGGGCCGGCGACGAGGTCGTCGGCGGCACGGTCAACAAGACCGGCGCCTTCCGCTTCCGCGCGACCCGGGTGGGCGCCGACACCCTGCTCGCCCAGATCGTCCGCATGGTGGAGACCGCCCAGGGCGCCAAGCTGCCGATCCAGGCGCTGGTCGATCGGATCACCGGCCGGTTCGTGCCCACCGTCATCGTCGTCGCCGTGGCCACCTTCGCCGCCTGGCTCGCTTTCGGACCCAGCCCGGCCCTCGGCTTCGCCCTGGTCAATGCCGTCGCGGTGCTGATCATCGCCTGTCCCTGCGCCATGGGCCTGGCCACCCCGACCTCGATCATGGTGGGGACGGGCAAGGCCGCCGAGCTCGGCGTCCTCTTCCGCCGCGGCGAGGCGCTGCAGGCGCTGCGCGACGTCAAGGTCGTGGCCTTCGACAAGACCGGCACGCTGACCATGGGCCGGCCCGCGCTCACCGACCTGATCCCGGCCGAGGGCTTCGCGGCCGACGAGGCGCTGCGGCTGGCCGCGGCGGTGGAGGCGCGCTCTGAGCACCCGATCGCAGCGGCCATCGTCGAAGCGGCGGCCGAGAGAGATCTCGCCTGGGGGGCCGCCGACGGCTTCGAAGCGGTCCCCGGCTTCGGCGCCGAGGCGTGGGTGGACGGCCGCCGCGTGCAGGTGGGCGCCGATCGCTACATGCTGCGCCTGGGCGTCGACGTCGCCGCCCTCGCGACCGAAGCCGCCCGCCTGGCCGCCGAGGCGCGGACGCCGCTGTTCATGGCCGTCGACGGCCGGCTGGCCGCCTTGATCGCGGTCGCCGACCCGATCAAGCCGACGACGCCGGCGGCGCTCGCGGCCCTGCACGCGGCCGGCCTCAAGGTGGCGATGATCACCGGAGACAATGCGCGCACCGCCCGTGCGGTCGCCGACGCGCTGGGGATCGACCAGGTGGTCGCCGAGGTGCTGCCCGACGGCAAGGTCGCCGCCCTCGCGGCGCTCCGCGCCCGATACGGCGCGGCGGCGTTCGTGGGCGACGGGATCAACGACGCGCCGGCGCTCGCCGCCGCCGACGTCGGCATTGCGATGGGCGCGGGCACGGACATCGCCATCGAGAGCGCCGACGTCGTGCTGATGCGCGGCGACCTCACGGCCGTGGCCACGGCGGCGAGCCTGAGCCGCGCCACCCTCGCCAACATCCGCCAGAACCTGGCCTGGGCGTTCGGCTACAACGTGCTCCTGATCCCGCTGGCCGCGGGCGTGCTCTACCCGGCCTTCGGCCTCACCCTCTCGCCGATGATCGCGGCCGGCGCCATGGCGCTCTCCAGCGTCAGCGTGTTGGCCAACGCGCTGCGGCTGCGGGGCTTCCATCCCGCGGCCGTGTGAGGTTCAGAACCAGGCCCGCAGACCGACGACGAAGCGCGTGTCGCTTGCGTCCTCGCCGGCGGCGCGGGCGAAACGGGCGGTGTCGCCGACCTTGCGGCTCCAGACCACGCCGACATAGGGCGCGAACTCCCGGCGAATCTCATAGCGCAGCCGCAGACCCGCCTCGACGTCCGAGAGGCCCGAGCCGACACCGCGGGAAGGGATGTCTGCTGCTGAAAAGTTGAGCTCCGCACGCGGCTGCAACACCAGCCGCTGCGCCAGCCGGAAGTCGTAGGTCCCCTCCGCCCGGCCGAGGAGCTCGCCCTTGTTGGAGAGGAACAGCGCCCCTTCCGCCTCGAACCAGTAGGGGAGCAGGCTCTCGAAGCCGATCACGGCATAGGTGCGCTGCGGCCCCGGCTCGAAATCGTGGCGCACGCCGACCTGCAGGTCGGTGTAGACGCCGACGGCGCGGGAGTAGAGCACCTGGGCCTCGGCGTCCTCGGCGCCGTCATCCCAGCTTCCCTCGCCCTCCGATTTCAGGACGAGGCGGTTCACGTCGCCGCCGAACCAGGCCTCCAGGTCCCAGTGATAGCCGCCGCCGGACCCCAGGCGGGCCTCGGACATGTTGGCCATCACCTTGGAGAGCCGGGTTCCGCCGTGCTCCTGTCGCAGGATCGCGCGGCCCTCGGCCATCGGACCCGCGCCGTAAACACGGTCTGCGCCGAACTCGGCGGGCGGCGCCGGCGGGGCCTCCGCGCCCACCGGCAGGTCGGCCCCGGTCTGGGT
>JBKOYY010000035.1:0-51768 GCA_046725615.1 Pseudomonadota bacterium | reverse complement strand
CCTCATCTGCCCCATCCATTGACCCCTAAGGGTGAATGATGTCGTGCCGCGACGCAAGATTGCGTCCTCAAGCTTTTCGCCGCCGGCTGGACGGGAAGGCCGGTACGCCGATGCGACGCGGCGAGGTCTCCCCGCGGACCGGGGGCTCAAGTGGTGGAATCACCCGACCAGGCGCCGGCCAGCCCCATCTTGATGAGCAGCCCGGCGGCGCGCACGGTCGTCGGAAGATTGACGCCAATGGCGCGCGCGGCGGTCGACAGCGCCACGTCGCCAGAGGACAGCTGGGAGAAGAGGGCTTCCACGCTCGAGCGCGGCAGTGACAACGATCCGAAGAGGGGATGATCCAGCGCGGTGGCCAGGTCCTGGCGGCTCGCTCCCGAGACAAGGCTCAGTCGGGTGGAGGCTCCGATGGACCGGCTGGGATAATGGGCGAAGGCGTCGAACGGGTCCAGTCGGGACGGGGCTACAGCTGGCGCAGCCTTGACCCAGGCGCTCAGGTCCGGGTCGCGCGTCGCGGCGGTCCGCCGCGCGTTGAGGTCGGACCAGAGATCCTGGTACTGTCGATAGATTATGGGCCAGTTGAAGACGTCCCTCGCCCGTTGGCGTCCGGCATCGCCCATGCGCCGGCGAAGGTCGGGGTTCGCCACCAGCGTGCAGATCGCATCCGCGTAGTCCGGCACGTCCACAGCGGTGGCCGCAGCCGCCGCCCAGCAGTACTGGTCATATGTAAATGAGCCCGTCTCATGGGCGCGCGAGAGCGCCTGCCCGTAGCCCGCTGCGGGAGCCCATGTCTTGACCCGAATACCGTCCACCCCGTCGCGTACCGTGTCCCGATACCCGTCATAGTCGCTCACGACGACCGGGAGTCCCGCCGCCATCGCCTCGACGGGCGTTAGGCCGAAGGTCTCCTGGATGTTGTCGGAGGGGGACAGGAAGAGGTCGGCGGCTGCCCAGGCGTGACTACGGGCCGTCGCGTCACGACCTTCCACGAATAGCACCCGGACGTCGGGCGCGAAGGCGGTGGCGCCTGCACGGTAGGCGTTCTCGACCCCTGCGTTGGGCGCCCAGCCTGAGAATACCAGCGCCACCCGCTTTCCTGTTCGCTCGGCGGCGGCCTGCATGGCCTTGAACATCGGGTAGGGGTGAGCTTTGGCGTGAAAGACGAGGCGGCCGACGAAAAGGCCCACCACCTCGTCGTCATCAAGCCCAAGGGCGGCGCGTCCGGCCGCGCGGGCGTCGGGGCCGAAAGCAAAATCGTCGCAGTGCACACCCAGGGGGATGAGCGGCAACTGCGGCGACATGGGGCGAGATTCAGACCGAAATCGCCATCGCTGATAGTCGATCTCGGCTTCATGAACTCGCTCCACGGTCTGGACGACCGACGTCGAGGTGCAGATCAGCGCGTCCCACGGCATGACGGCTTCTCTGAGCAGTCCGCCGATCTCGTCCATGACCACCCGGCTGGCGGTCGTATGGGTGACGCCGCAGAGCGAAAAGGCGGCCAGCCCGACGCGCTGTCGCTGGCGGGCGAAGGAGGCCACGGTGGCGTCCGCAATGTAGAGCACGCCCACCTCCGAAACCTGCTCCAGCTGGTCGGCGTGGATCCACTTGAACGGCGCTGTTGCGTCGATCTTGCGGACGATTCCCTCGAAGCCGCGGGCGGCGGCGGCGAAAGGGGTGAACCCATAGACGGGGTGTTCGCCACGCCCTTCAACGGCCGCGCGAAGGAAGCCATGTCCAGCGGATTGACGGCCCATGAGCTGGGTCTTGGCCATGTCATACCCATCCGGTTCGCCTCGGATGACGGCAGTGGCGAGGGGAGGAGGGGGCACGGGCGTCTGCAGATGGCTGAAGAAGGCGAGGGCGGTTGAATGCAGCCTGAGCGCGACAGTTACAAGACCTGGACTGGACTCCGCGGCCCGCGACGGTTGAGCTTGTGGAGTCCTGCAGGCGGCAGTTAGAGCGCGGATTGGATCGGGCCAGGATAGGCCATGATGGTCGGGTTCTCGGTCAGCAGCGTAACGCCTTCCACAATCGCCTGGGCGATCAGAAGACGGTCGAAGAGATCTTCGTGAATGTTCGGAAGCATGGGCTCCCAGGCCGCATGTTGGGGCGATATGGCGAGCTCCCGATAGCCGCTTTCGAGTAATCCGCGGCGGAGCTCCCCGAGGTTGATCGCAGGCTCGGCCTTGAGCCGTTTGGCGCGAAACCCAAGCTCCAGCAGACTTGCTGCGCTGAACAGCGGATCGGTCTCCGGGGCGGCGATCAGCTCTCGGGCCTGCGGGGACAACCCGGAACCCGACGCCGCGCGCAGAAGCACGACCGTGTCTAGGAGCACCTTCATCGGAGGCCTCTGAATAGTGTCTCCATCCCGTCCTCGCCCAAGGCCTCGAAATCTTCCGGCACGGTGAACCGCCCGGCCATGAACCCGATCCGGGGAGAGGCGGCTTGATCCGATCTAAAGGGAATGATCTCCGCGACGGGCTTTCCCGCCTTGGCCAGGAGCACGCGCTCCCCCTTTAGGACAGCCTCCACCACCTTTGATAAGTTGGTCTTGGCTTGGTGCATGTTGACGATCTGCACGCTGCGACTTCCTAGCTCTCGCCGAAGCTGAGGTGCTGCGGCGCAGGGCGCAAGGTGCGCGGATTCCCCTGGCGGCCGCACGGGATTTCGTCTCGCTCCAGGGCATCGCACAGGCTAGACCCGGTGACGTTCGGAGAGGATCGGCTGCCAGAGGCATGAGCGCCGCCGCCTGATCCACAACGTGACAGGCGCCGTCGAGGAGCGGTGCTCAGCGTTCACGACAGGAGCTCGTTGACCACATGGCCGGTCCCCTAACCCGTTCCGCCGCATCCCAGATCCGGGGCCTCTCCCAAGCGTGGACGGAGGACGTGGCGATCGGCGATGTGGAACAAGGCCTTCGGCTGCTCGCCAAGTGGCGCGCACAGGTTCTGGCGGAGACCTACCTGCACCACCACGGGCCCAAGATTCGGGCGGGTCTTTTCGCCGGGATGACCTACCTCCCAGCGGTCACGGAGGGTTCCCTGATCGCTCGCCTGCTAGGCGTCTACGAGGCAGAGCTGCACCCTCATATCAGGGCTATCGTGGAGGGGGGGCTCGACTGTGTCATCGACGTGGGCTGCGCGGAGGGCTACTATGCCGTTGGCTTGGCGTATCGCTATCCTGAGCTGACAGTCTTTGCGCATGATATCAGCGAGGCGGCGCGGTCGGCCTGCGGCGACCTCGCCAGCCGCAACGGCGTCGCCGGTCGGGTGCGCATCGGCGGCGAGTTCCACCCCCACGACTTCGACCGGTTCGCCGGGCGGCGCGCGCTCGTGCTCCTGGACGCCGAGGGCGCGGAGGTCGACATCCTTCAGCCGGCCCTTGCGCCTGCTCTGGCCGGGATGAGCCTGGTAGTGGAGACCCATGACGTCTGGCGACCTGGAGCCCTTGAGACCGTGCGCCGCCGCTTCGCCGCAACGCATGACATCATTGAGGTTCGTGGACGACCAAAGGCCATCGATCCGCCCGCGTGGCTCGACGGGCTCAGTGAGCTTGATCTGCTGCTGGCGACCTGGGAGTGGCGCCATCGCGCCACGCCTTGGCTGGTGATGCGGCCGAAGGCCTGACCGCCCCTTCGACCTTACCGAGGGGCGGCGGCAGACGTCAGACGAAGTTCGAGCCGCTCACGTCGGCCAGGGTGCGCCCCACCAGCAGCACCGCTTCGTGAGCGACGTTGTCGTTGACGCTTCCGTCGAAGAAGACGATCACGTCCGCCCCGACCTGCACGGCCACCACATCTGCTCCGCCCGCAATCTGGGTGTTGGCGTAGGCGAGGGCGGCGGTCGAGTCGCCGACGGTTGTCTCGGCGCCGTAAACTGCCGAAGCGCCGGGATTGTCGATGGTCTCACCCGAACTCCAGTCGGTAATGGAGTCCCACTGGCCCACCACGGCTGAGGTCTCGCCCGATCCGAACACGAAGGTGTCGATCCCCAAGCCGCCGCTGATCTGGTCTCGGCCCGCGCCCGCGTTGATCGTGTCGCCGCCGCCGCCGCCAGTCACAGTGTCGGCTCCCGACCCAAGGTTGACGACATCGTCACCGTCTTCGCCGTCAACGATGCTGTCGGACGTGCTGGCGACGCCGGTGACCACGTCGGCCCCGGAGCCGGCCAGCACCGATCCGCGGCCGCTAAAGATGATGGCGTCGGCGCCGGCGCCGCCGTTCAGGAAGTCAAGCCCGGAGCCGGAATTGAGGACGTCATCTCCGTCATCGCCCGTCAGGCTGTCGTTCCCAGAGCCTGTGGTGATGAGATCGCGGTCAGCGCCGCCTACCACGGTGTTGTCGCCTGCGCCGGCGTTCACGACGTCATCGCCCGCGCCGCCGTCGATCACATCGACGCCGGCGCCCGTTGTGATGGTGTCGGCGCCCACGCCGCCGTTGATGACGTTTGTTCCGCCGGTGTCGGTGTAGCGATCGTCGCCGTCCCCCAGGGTGGCGGTGTCCGATCCGCCGCCTGAGGTGACGACATCGGAGCCCGCGCCGGTGACGTAAACGACGCCCAAGCCCGCCCCGCTGATTGTGTCTGCGCCCCCTCCGGTGGTGACGCTGCCGCCGCCGCCGCCTAGGTCGATGACATTGATGCCCTCTCCGGCGTCGATGTTGTAGACGCCTGCGCCGCCGGAAAGGCTGTCGTCGCCGTCACCAAGCGTGATCAGATCATTGCCGCCGCCCGCCACCGCGAAATCATTGCCGCCTCCCCCGGTGAGCGTATCGGCGCCGTCGCCGCCGTTGAGGGTGTCGGCGCCGTCCCCCCCGGTCAGGCTGTCGGCGTCAGCGCCGCCTGCCAGGCTGTCGTCGCCAAGCCCGCCGATCAGGCTGTCCGCCCCGTCGCCGCCCGACAGGGTGTCATTGCCATCGCCGCCGTCGATATTGTCCGCGCTCGCGCCGCCGATGACGCTGTCGGCGCCGTCGCCGCCAACGACCAAAGCCGCGCCCACGCCGGTGCTGATGGTGTCATGGCCCGCGCCGCCGTCGAGACTATCGGCTCCGCCGCCGCCGTTGAGCACGTCATTGCCGTCCTGGCCGCCAAAGGTGTCGGCTGATGCGCCCCCGGTCAGGGTGTCGTCGCCCAGGTTTCCGAGGACGTAATCGGCGCCCCCATTGCCGACGATCGAGTCATTGCCCTGGCCGCCGAGAATCAGATCGGCGCCAACGCCGCCGGTGATGACGTCATCGCCGAGGTTGCCGTGAGCGAATTGCAGAACACCAGGATTGACGCCAGCGCCCAGGGTGATGACGTCGTTGTCGCGGCCGCCATAGACCACGTCGTCACCGTCGCCGCCCGAGAGGGTGTCGGCGCCTTGGTTTCCCTGCAGCAGATCATTGCCGGCGGCGCCATCCAGGTTGTCCGCGCCCGTCCCGCCATATAGGCCGTCGGCGGCGGCCGACCCGACCTTCGAGTCGTCGCCGGTGGTGCCGGCATAGAGCATCGAGCCGTCGCCAAAGACCGAGCTGTTGGTCACGCCGGCGGTCGTCCGGAAGGCCGGGTCGCTGAAAGTGAGGGACCGTCCTGCAAGGTCGACGATGATGGTGTCCGGGCTGGAGACTGTGAAAGGCACGAACGTCACCGACACCTGGGCGGCGGAGGCCCCCACGTAGTGCGTGAAGTCAAGCTTATCGACCGCGGAATTGAAGGCCAGAGCCTGCCCAGCCGTCATTTCATCGAAGAAGAAGGTCGCCACGTGGTCCCCGCAATGCAAGCGCTCGTCCGAAAGAAACCGCACTAAACATGTAAAGCTTGGTTAGCGAAAAGGCTTAAACGTCGCTGAGCCCCACGAGACGCGAGGTTTCGCCGCACCCGCGACGCCCCCCAGATGGAGCGCCTTCGCACGCATTTTCGTCTCAGCTGCTCCCGGGGCCTGGGTCGTTTGGTGCGCCGCTGGCATGACGAATCGGTTTGCGTCGAGGCGTCGACGTATTCGAGCCTGCCCCCTACAACGGCGACATGTCCGCCGAATCAGAATTGGCGTCGCCGCTCAGAGGCCGCCTCACGATCGTCAATCCTCCGGGGCGATTGGCGCTAAAGTCGAATCCCTTTGGGAAGGATGTGGCCAATCTCCAGCTCTGGCAGGCGTTAGCGAGGTACGGCGGCTTTGCCCGAATTGATATGCTCTCCCTGCAACCCACCGCGCGCGGCGAGCTCGCGGAGGACCTGTTCGCGGGCGATGCCGGGGCGACTGAAATCGCGACAGGACTTCTGTCGAACCCAACGGCGGCCGTGGAATCCGGCGTGCTGCTGCGGGGACAACCGGAACTCTATGACCTGGCCTGGATGCGCCGCCGGCGTCATGGCGATCTTGCCTACAGCCTCGTCGGCCTGATCCATACGCTCGCGCCTCCGGCCATGCGACAGACCATCGCCAACGCGCTGCTTGCGCCGATGCATGACGCTGACGCGTTGATCTGCACCTCGCCTAGCGTGCGCGAGAACGTTGCGGCGATGTTTGACGGATGGGGACAGCATCTGGCCGAGCGCACCGGGGGGCGGCCTCCAGCTCGCCCCCGGCTTCCCATAATTCCCCTCGGTGTCTACGGCGCCGACTTCGCCGCGCTCGCCGACCGACCTGGCATACGGTCAAGTCGCCGGGCGGCCTATGGCCTGCAGGAGGACGAGGCGCTCATCCTCTGGGTGGGTCGGCTTTCGTTCTACGAGAAAGCCTTCCCGCAGGCGATGTTCAAGGCCGTTCAGCTGGCCCGGCAGGCCCGCAATACGCGGGTGGTCTTCGTCATGGCCGGATGGTTCCCCGAGCCGGGGGATCGGGCCGCCTATGAGGCGGCCGCCCGGGCCCATGCGCCCGATGTGGACGTGCGCTTTGAGGACGGCAACGATACGGTCCTGCGCGGCGAGCTATGGGCGGCCGCGGACATCTTCCTGTCGCTGGTCGACAACATCCAGGAGACGTTCGGGATCACCCCCGTCGAGGCGATGGCTGCGGGCCTGCCGGTGGTGGCGAGCGACTGGGATGGGTATCGGTCGACAGTGCGCCACGGAATCGAGGGCTTTCTGGCGCCCACGCTTCTCGGCCCCGCCGGGGGTGGCCTTGGCGCCACCATGATCGAACGCCATACCGTTGAGGCGGTTCTGCCTTATCAGAGCTACGTGGGCTGGGTCGCCCAGCACACCGCAGTCCATGTCGGCCATACGGCCGCGGCGCTCACAGAGCTCATCGGCAATCCGCAGCTACGCAAGACCATGGGGGCCGCCGGGCGCGCCCGGGTGCGCGACGTGTTCGACTGGCCCGTGGTTGCTCGACAGTATCACGAGTTGACGGACGAGCTTGCTGAGGCGCGACGGGGAGCGCGCTCCCCGGCCTCCACGATCTCGGCCGATCCGGTCAAGGGCGATCCCTTCCGGGTCTTCACCGGTTTCCCCACCCACGCCCTGAGCCTGGAAACCCGTCTGACTACCGCGCCCGGGGCGACGCCTGAGGCCGTCCGTCAGACCGTCGACGTGGCGCTGGACACCGGGCTTTCGGCGTACCGGGCTCCGCCGACCCTCTGCGCTCAGGCGCTTACGTTGCTCCAGGAGCGTGGCGGCGCGTCCGTGCGTGAGGTCCTGATGGCGTTTCCGCAGTCGGAACGGCGCGCGGTGGAGCTCGGCTTGGCCTGGATGGCCAAGCTGGGGTTCGTCGACTGGCTGACCTGAGCCGCTGACGCGTGTCAGCGCAGGGAGTCAGGCACGATCCCGCCGTTCTCCGAGAGCTTGCGCATGACCGCCTTGTGCAGCCAGATGTTCATCGTGGCGCTGTCGCCGGTGTCGCCGGTGTAGCCGAGCTCCTCGGCCAGCGCCTTGCGGTTGGCGAGGCTGGAGTCGATCGACAGCAGCTTCAGGAGGTCGACGATCGAATGGCGCCAATCGAGAGTCTGGCCGGCGTCCTGGGCCATCACGGTCAGCACGCCCTCGACGTCGACCTCCGGCGGCGGGGGCGGCGCGGCCTGGGGCGCCGCGGTCGGCGCGGCCGCTGCGGCCGCGGGAGCCGGAGCCGCCTTGGCCTTGGGATGCTGGAAGATCTTCGACAGAATCGTGCCGAACACGCTCATCTGATGCCTCCTGGTCTGTCGGGAGGCGGAACGCCGGCCACGGGGCTTGGATGCTAAGGTGAAGCTCAGGCCGCCAGCAGCTGGTCCAGCTTGCGGATGTCGACCACCTCGGAGGCGACGCCGCCTTCCATCCGCATGACCTTGTTGCAGTAGAGCTTCAGCAGCGGGACCTCATGCGTCGCCAGCACCAGGATGCCGGCGCGCTCCACCAGCTTCAGCAGGCGCTTGTGGGCCAGTTTCTGGAAGTCCTGGTCGCCGACCGCGATCCACTCGTCCATGAGCAGGACGTCCGCCTCGACCGCCGTGGCGGCGGCGAAGGCGAGGCGGCCCTGCATGCCGGCGGAATAGGTCTTCACCGGCATGGCGAGGAACGGGCCGAGGCCGGTGAACTCGGCGATCTCGTCCATCCGCTCCTCGATCTCGCGGGATGAGAGGCCGGCGATGCGTCCGCGCAGGCGGATGTTCTCATAGCCCGTCGCCGAGGGGTCGATGCCCAGGCTGAGGTCGAGGAGGGCGGCGATTCGGCCCTGCACCTCGATCGTGCCTTCGTCGGGCTCGTAGGCGCCCGAGAGCGCGCGCAGCAGCGTGGTCTTGCCCGAGCCGTTGTGGCCGATCAGACCCAGGCGGTCGCCGGCCTTCAGCTCGAGGTTCACGTGGCTGAGTGCGGTGACGTCGGTGACGCCGGCATGGCGGCCGAGCACGCCGCCCACCGAGACGGCGCGGGCCAGGGCCTTCTTCAGCGACTTGGCGTCCGCGCCGTAGACCGGAAAGCGGATCGTCAGGTCCGTGCAGGTGATCGAGGCGGTGGTCATAGGTAGTGGACGATCCGGCGCCGGGTGCGGGCGAAGATGGTGAAGGTGAGGAGCCAGCCGAACAGCGCCATCAGGACCAGCACGACGTAGGTGTGCGGCGCGACGGTCTCGCCCAGCAGCGGCGCCCGGACCGCCTGCAGCAGATGGTAGAAGGGGTTCCAGTCCAGGAAGACCTGATGCTTGCCGAACCGGTCCGGCAGCCAGAACACCGGCGTCATGAAGATCGCGAACTGCATTACGGACACCACGATCGGCGGGATGTCGCGATAGCGGGCCGAGGCGATGCCGGCGAGCATCGAGGCCCAACTGGCGTTCAGCAGCATCAGCACGACCCCGGCCGCCGCCAGCAGCGGGTTGGCGGCGCGCCAGGCGTCGAAATAGACCAGCATGCCCACCACGATCACCAGGTGGTGGGACAGGTTGATCAGGTTACGGAAGACCGTCCGCCAGACGAAGGTGAACATCGGCAGGCTGGTCTGCGAGAGCATCCCCGCGGCCTGGACGAAGGTGTCGCAGCCCTCGTTCACCGTGCCGGTCATCACGCCGAAGAAGACGATCCCCAGCGCCACATAGGGCAGGAACGTATCGAGCGGCAGATTGAAGAGGCTGGCGTAGAGCACGCCGATGCCCAGGACCATCAGGCCCATCGACAGCGTGATCCAGAAGGGCCCGAGAATCGAGCCGCGGTAGCGCGAGCCCACGTCGTGCGTCGCGAGCGACCAGGCGAGGCCCAGGCGCTGGAAGGAGTTCGACAGGTCAAGGAACGCCATCTGCAGCTGGAACAGCGCGCCGCGCCGGCCCGTCCGCAGCATGTGGGTAGCGGTATCCATGGCCTCTCCCGACAGAAGGCGTGCGAGGTATCAGCCGGGGTATCCGGGCGCAAGGACGGCGCCGGTCGCGCTTTGATTGTTCCGCCCCTTCCATGCTAGCCGGGGCCGTGGCTCGACGCGCGACCGCTCCCTCCCTCGAACGCCCCGCCCGAACGGCGCAGGGCGCGCCCGCGGTGTCGCTGGACGGCGCCGGCGTCTGGCTGGTCGTGCCCTGCTACCGGGTCAAGGCGCACATCCTGCGGGTGATCCGCCGCACGCCGGCCTGGTTCGAGGGCATCGTCTGCGTCGACGACGGCTGCCCCGAGGGGTCTGGCGACTTCATCGAGGCCGAGAACAGCGACCCTCGCGTGGTGGTGGTCCGGCTCCCGAAGAATCAGGGCGTGGGCGGCGCCACCCTGGCCGGCTATGCCGAGGCCGCACGCCGCGGCGCGCGCGTGATGGTCAAGGTCGACGGCGACGACCAGATGGATCTCGGCTACGCCGCCCAGCTGGTGGCGCCGATCCTCCTGGGCGAGGCCGACTATGCGAAGGGGAACCGGTTCACGTCGATCAGCCACCTGACCACCATGCCGACGGTGCGGGTGCTGGGAAACGCGATGCTGAGCTTCCTGGCGAAGCTCTCCACCGGCTACTGGAACATCTTCGACCCCACCAACGGCTACACCGCCATCGAGGCCCATGTGGCGCGGCTGGTTATGGAGAAGCGGGTCTCGCGACGGTTCTTCTTCGAGACCGACCTCCTGTACCACCTGGGCACCCTGCGGGCGGTGGTGCGCGACGTGCCGATGCCGGCCCGCTACGCCGACGAGGTGTCGAACATCCGCATCGGCGCGATCATCGGGCCCTTCGCCCTGAAGCACGCGCGCAACTTCGCCCAGCGGGTGGTCGGGCAGTACTTCGTCCGTGATTTCAACGCCGCGAGCCTGGAGCTGGTGTTCGGCCTCCTCTTCTCGCTGTTCGGGGTGGCCTATGCGCTGAGCTATCTGGCGAACCGCCTCCCGGGACAGGCGGCCTCGGCCGGCATCGTCATGCTGGCGGCCCTGCCCGTGATCCTCGGCGTCCAGTTCCTGCTGCAGGCCATGAACTTCGACGTGCTGAACGTGCCCAACCGACCGATCCACCCCTATCTGGCCGTCCTGCGCGAGCTGGAGAGCGAGGAGTCGGAAGCGTGAGCCCGAAGGACGTCGCGCTCTGTAGCGTCTTTGCGGTGGCCCTGCCGCTCGGCCAGATGCTGTTCAAATGGGGCGCGGTCTACAACGAGCGCCTCTCGGGCCCCTTCCTGGCGCGGGTGGTGGTGAACTACCCCCTGATCGGCGCCTTCGCCTGGTACGGGCTGACCGCGCTGCTGTGGTTCTACGTCCTGACCCGCGTGCCGCTGTCGCTCGCCTACGCCTTTTCGCTGGTGGGCTCGTGCCTGGTGCCGCTGGCCGGCTGGCTGGTGTTCAAGGAGCAGGCTTCCTGGACCATGGTCGCCGGCTACGCCCTGATGGTCGCCGGCCTGTTCCTGATCGTGCGTCCGGCGTGAGCGAACCCGCGCGACACCCCGGGGCGGCGGCGCGATGGGCCTTCTGGCTCGTCCTGCTGGCAGGCTTCGGCCTTATGCTGCGGCTGAACCTGCCGGGGCACCTCTCGGTCGACTCGGTGCTGGCCCTGCACGAGGGCCGCTTCGGCGTGCGCACCACCTGGAACCCGGCCATCTTCGGCTGGCTGCTGGGCGTGTTCGACCGGATCCATACCGGAACTGCCCTGGCGGTGGTCGCCAGCAGCCTCCTGCTGTTCGGAAGTTGGGCGCTGCTGCCGCGCCTGCGGCCGCGCACGAGCTGGCTGGCGCCCCTGGCGGCCCTGGGCGTCGTGGCCCTGCCGCAAGCCATGATCTATCCGGCCATCGTGTGGAAGGATGTCTGGTTCGCCGATGCGGCCATCGCCGGTTTCGTCGTCCTAGCGCTAGGCCTACGCAAGGCGGACGGCTGCACGCCGTGGCCGAGCCTGGCGCTGGCGGCGCTGTTGTTCGCGGCGGCGGGCCTCTTGCGCCAGAACGGCCTGATCCTGGTGTTCCCGGCCGCCCTGGCCATCGCCTGGGCGCTTTCTGAGCGGGGCTGGCGACGGAGCCTTCCCCTCGCCGGCGGCTGGATCGTGGCGGTGGCGGCGCTGACCCTCCTTCTCAGCGCCGTCGCACAACCGCACGGTGCGGGCCGTCCCGACAGCGCGGGGGGGCGGGGTCTGCGGATTTTGCAGATCTATGACCTCGTGGGCGCCACGTCCCGCGAACCCTTGCCGCTTGCGCAGATCGATGCGGTCAATCCGCGCGCGGACGACGAGATCCGCGCGACCGCGTCACGGGCCTATTCGCCCGAAAGGGTCGATACGCTGGGGGGATATCCCAAACTTGGGCGCACTCTGGCGAAGCTGAAGAGCGACGTCATTCGCCGCGAATGGGTCGGCCTCGTCAGGGATCGCCCCGAGCTTTACGCCACAGTCCGCGCGGACGCTTTTCGCTGGGTCTTCCTCACGCCCGATATCGACCGCTGTCTGCCGGTACACGTGGGGGTCAGCGGGCCGGCCGCCGCGCTCGACGAGCTTCACCTGCCACCTCGTCGATCGGCGGGGGATGAGCGCCTCTACAACTACGTCACCTGGTTCCTTGACACCCCGCTCTATTCCCACGCCGCGTATGGTGTCCTGGCTCTAATCCTGGTGGGCGCGCTACTCCTTCGCCGGGACCCTGCGGATCTGGTCATAGCCGCCATGCTGGCCGGGGCGATGGCCTTTGCGGCCAGCTTCTTCCTGATCTCGATCGCGTGCGACTACCGGTATCTCTATTTCCTGGACCTGGCCGCCGTGACGGGCCTGCTCTACCTCGCCCTCGATCCCAGACTCACCCGTCGGTAGCCGATCAATCGCCGGAAAGGGCGGTGTCGAGTTCGGCGTTGACCTGGTCCAGAAGTTCAAAGGCGTTCCGCCATCCGGTCTCCAGGCGCAGGACTTCGGCCCTGAGTTCCGTTTCAAGCCGGGTGGCGACGTCCAGGCGCTCCCGGACGGTCAGCAGTTCGGCCCGGGCAACGGCCAGATCGCGCGCGACGGGCGAGACGAGCGGTCCCATGTCGCCCTGTCGGCGCGCAAGCTGAGCGCCGACCTTGTTCAACAGGGTCACGGGGCGGGGGTCATCCGCGGCGGCGGCCGTGAACCAGGCGTGAACTCGGGCCGCGATCTCACCGGGCCATCCAAGGGCGTCCAGGCCGTCTTGGCCGGCGTTATGCCGCAGGTCCGGGGTCAGGAACTTGTCGATTTCCAGGGCCGCGGTCTTGGTGAGCCCGGGCAGCGGGGCCCCGTGCGCCATTTCGATTCGCGCGGCCTGGGCCCGCCAGTCGGCGAGCAGGGCGTCGTAGTCCACGAAGACCCGGGGAAGGTCGCGCGTATAGGCCTCGGCGGCCAGCATGTAGGCGCTCCAGACCAGCACTGATTTCTGGTCAACGAACCCATCGCGCCGCCGCAGGGAAGCGGCCACAGCCAGCGGATGGCGCACGGGAATGACGCAGCGGGCCGCCACGCCCCGCTCAGCCAGCACCTTCCGCCAGAACGGCAGCAGCACGGTGGCCCGGGGGTCCTTCATCAGCGGCCAGGCGGCGTCCGGGAACTCCTCGTCGAACAGCGCCAGGGCCCGGTCGAGCCACCCGCGCTCTTCTTCGGACGGCAGCGGCCGGAACGGGTAGGCGAAGGGGTCGTCCCAGGCCGACCCCGCCGCGCGGAGGCGCTCGTCGTTGAAGATCGCGATCTTCCAGGGCTCGAAGTAGCCCTTCTGGTTGTGCTCGTCCCCCGGCATGACGTTGGTGGGCAGCTCGGCGCCGGCCAGGGCCAGGAGCTGGGTCACTGCCGAGGTGCCAGAGCGGTGCATTCCCAACACGAGGTAGGCGCAGCGCTCGGCGGAGGGTCTGGCGGATTTCCGGCTCATCTCCGAGCGGTGGTACGAGGGGGCGCGGGGAACGGCAAGCGGTTGATTGCGGCGGTCATCTGATGCACATCAGCCGCCCGCCCCGTCTACCAGGACCCTTGGATCGCATGGGCGTCGCAGCCCCCGCTTCACGACATTTTTCTCCCGATGATGCGCACCGGGTGATCTCAACGGCCTTCGACCCGCGCTTCTACCGGGCGATCTACCGGGATGTCCCGGCGGAGGTCGGCGCCCTGTGGCATTATCGTATGCAGGGTTGGCGGGAAGGGCGGGACCCAGCCCCCTGGTTCTCCGCCGAGGGCTATCTCGACGACTATCCAGACGTCCGGGAGGCCGGTCTGGAGCCCTTCTTCCACTTCCTGAGCATCGGGCGTCACGAAGGCCGCGACGTTGCGCCATCCCGCCATGTCAGCGTCTATTTCAGCCAGCCAGGCTGGGCCCCCAGACCGTGGACCTTCGAAGCTGCTGATAATGAGGCGGGCGGTCGCGCTGGACGGCGGGATGACGCCCCGCCCCCCATTCCCTGGGAAGACCAGAAGGCGGCGATCGCGTCCGACTTCGACCTCGCCTTCTACGCCGCGATGAATCCCGATGTGGTCGAGTCTCAGATCGATCCCCTGGACCACTTCGTCGTCACCGGATGGCGCGAGGGGCGCGACCCTCATCCCCGCTTCTCCGTAAGGGATTATCTGGAGCTCCATCCCGATGTGGCGGCATCGGGTCTGAACCCGTTCGCCCATTACGTCATCGCCGGCCGCGCCGAGGGGCGAGCGACGGCCCATGAGCTGGGGTTCCGCTATGACATCATCGCTCATCTGAAGCCGGTCGGCGCCCGCATTGAGGCTGCTGCCGCAGCCTCGCGCGCCGTCGGGCTTTCCCCTTCCGAGCGCCTGATCCTGAGTCTCGCCGGCTCGACGGACCTGCACATCACTTTCAGTCACGATGACTATACTCGGAGTTCGGGCGGGCTTCAGGCCTGCCTGCAGCGCGAGTCCGCCAGATTCGCGGCCCTCGGAGTCGATCACCTGCACCTGCATCCCGAGGTGCCCTGGCCTTCGGTCCGATCGACGGGGGAGCCCGCGCCTCTCGGGGTCCTGCTCAACGGTCGTCGCGTGGGGGTCTATGCGCCGGAGACCATCCGTGAGGTCCTCACGGGGGTATCCGCCGGGCGACGCAGCTTCGCCATCCACAGCCTGCTTGGCCACAATGCCGAAGACACGGCCGACATTCTCGAAGCCGCAGGGCTCACCGAGGGGGTCTTCTGGCTGCACGATTTCGCCAGTCTTTGCGTCGGGTACCATTTGCTGCGCAATGACGTGGAGGACTGTGCTGCGCCCGCGCCCGACAGTGCGGCCTGCAGGATCTGCGCCTACGGCGCTCATCGTGCGCGGCACTTGGAGTCGCACCGGCGCCTCTTCGATCGGCTGACTTTGACCGTGGCGGCGCCGTCGCAGACAACCCTTGACTTCTGGCGGAGCAGGGGCGGCGCAGGAGAGGTTCGCGCGGTCATTCTGCCGCACGCCCGGCTGAAGATGCGCGAGCGGGCGTCGGCGACGCTGGCGACGAGACCCTTCCGATTGGCGTTTCTGGGGATGCCGACGCCGCTCAAGGGCTGGCCGATCTTCCGCCACCTTGCCGAACGGTTCCGGGACGACCCGCGCTATGAGTTCCTTCACCTGGGAGGGCGCGCCGACCTCGCCGCGCCGGTTCGGTTTCAGCGGGTGGTGGCAACGCCCGACGAGCCCCGAGCGATGCAGCTCGCGCTGGAGGAGGCGCAGGTGGACGCGGCGTTGATCTGGCCCCTGTGTCGCGAAACGTTCTCGTTCACCGCCTATGAGGCCGTGGCGGCGGGCGTGGCGGTCATCACGGGCCCGGACAGCGGAAATGTCGCGGCCTTCGTCTCCGAAACCGGTGGGGGACTCATCCTCGCCGAGGCCGATCTGGCGCCCGCGTTTGCGTCGGGCCGCGTCTTGGCGCTGCGGACGCGACGCGCGGCAGTGCTTTACGATCTTGAATACAGCGGAATGACCGCCGAACTCCTGGCTGGGCCCGCCGCATGAGGCGTCTGTTGTCCGTCCTTCGTCCGCCTTGGATGCGCCGGGCGTCGGGCTCGCACGCCGGCGAATACGGCATCGTCCGCAGCGCCTTCGACCGGGCGTTCTACCTGCGGACCTACGCCGACGTGGCCGAGGCGGGCGCGGACCCGCTGGAGCATTTCCTGGCCTTCGGCTGGCGCGAGGGCAGGGACCCCACCGCGGAGTTCTCGACCACGGCCTATCTCGAGGCCTTCCCGGAGGTGGCCGAGAGCGGGCTCAACCCGTTCGTCCACTATCTCACCAACGGCCGCCCGAAGGTGGTGCGGCCCGAGCATCCCCTGGGTTTTCGCTACGAGGTGATCTCGGCCCTGACCTCGGTCGAGGATCGGGTCGCGCCGGTGCGCGCCGCCTCCGCGGCCATGGCTCCTGCGCCGGCCGGGCGTCTGGCCGAGGCGCTGGGGCGATCGCGCGGGAGCCTTGGCGCGCTACACCTGACCTTCAGCCACGACGACTACACGGCCAACGTGGGCGGCGTGCAGCTGGCCATCGGGCTGGAAGCCGCCGAGCTGGCGGCCACCGGGCGGGACCACCTGCATCTCTATCCCTCCAAGCCCTGGCCGGTGGTTCGGACCGGCGAGGAACAAGGCTTGCTGGGCGTCGTCTGGAACGGCCAGCGGGTGGCCGACTTCGCGCCGGCCGACGTGGCGCGGGTTCTGGGCGCCGCCGCCGGAGCGGGGCCGGCGGCCGGCCGCAGTTTCGCCATCCACAGCCTGCTTGGCCACGCGGCCGACGAGACCGCCGACATCCTCGCCGCCGTGGGCCTGACGGAAGGCCTTTTCTGGCTGCACGATTTTGCCAGCCTCTGCGCCGGCTACCACCTGCTGCGCAACGACGTGGAGGACTGCGCCGCCCCGCCGCCCGACAGCGCCGCCTGTGGCGTCTGCGTCTATGGCCCGTGGCGAGCGCGGCACATCGAGGCCCATGGGCGCCTGTTCCGTCGCCTGGAGCTGACGGTGGTGAGCCCGTCGCAGGCGGCCCTCGACCTGTGGCGGCGCGCCGCCGACGTTTCGTTCAAGGGCGCGGAGGTTCGGCCGCATGCGATCCTGGCGGACCGCGGCGCGGCGCCGGTTCCGTCAGAGGATCGGCCCTTCGTGCTGGCCTATGCGGGCCTGCCGGCGGCGCACAAGGGCTGGCCGATCTTCCGGCGGCTCGCCGTAAGGCTGGCGGACGATCCGCGCTACGCGTTCATCCATCTGGGCTCGCGGCCCGACATGGCCTTCCGGCCGCGGTTCGAACCGGTGACGGCCACCGCCGCCGAGCCGCGCGCCATGCAGGCGGCGCTCGAGCGGGTGCAGCCCGACGCGGTGCTGGTCTGGCCTCTGTGCCGCGAGACCTTCTCGTTCGTGGCCTACGAGGCCGTCGCGGCGGGTTGCGCGGTGATCACGGGGCCGGACAGCGGCAACGTCGCGGCCTTCGTCGAGCGCGGTGGCCATGGCGCCGTCATCCCCGACGAGGCGGCGCTGATGGCGGCCTTCGAGAGTGGTGAGATCCTGGCCCTGGCGCGGCGGCGTCGCAGGCCGCGCCTGTACGACCTCGCCCCGGGCGCGACGCCGTGAGCGGCCGCCTCAGGGCCGCCGTGCGCGGCCTGGCCGCCCGCGCCTTCCGCCGCCTGGGCGAGCAGCGCCGCCTGGTGGGGCCGGAATTCGACGCCGCCTACTACCTGGCCTCCAATCCCGATGTGGCCGCCCTGGGCCTCGATCCCCTGGACCACTTCCTGACCCACGGCTGGCGCGAGGGACGGGACCCGACGCCGCAGTTCTCGGTGGCGGGCTATCTGGACGGGCGTCCCGACGTGGCGGCGGCGGGCGTCAACCCCTTCGTCCACTACCTCCGGCACGGCCGCGGCGAGAACCAGCCCAGGGCGGAGGATCTCGGATTCCGGTATCGCGCCATCCGTGACCTTCAGCCCATGGAGGCTCAGGTCGCGGCGGCCCTGGCCGGCGAGACCGGCGCGCCGGTCGGAACGGCGGAGCAGCTGGAGGCCGCGCTGCGCAGCGCGGGCGTCGGCCATCGCGGCCTGCACGTGACCTTCAGCCATGACGACTACCGGGCCTATGTCGGCGGGGTGCAGCTCTGCATCCAGCAGGAGGCTGCCCGGATGGCCGCGGGGGGACGCGACCATCTCAACCTGCATCCGGTCGGGCGGTGGCCCGTGCTGCGCGCGGCCGGCGAGCCGGGTCGCCTGCGCCTCGTCTTCAACGACCGGGACCTCGGCGTCTACGCCCCTGACACCGTTGCCGCGGCCGTGGCGCGCGCGGCCGTGGCCGGCGCAGGCGAGCGGAGTTTCGCGATCCACAGCCTGCTCGGCCACGCGGCTTCCGAGACGGTGGGGATCCTGGAGGCCCTGGACCTCACGGCCGGCGTTTACTGGCTCCACGACTACGCCAGCCTGTGCGCCGGATTCCACCTGCTGCGCGACAACGTCGAGGATTGCGCCGCGCCGCCGCCGGGAAGCGCGGCCTGCTCGGTGTGTGTCTATGGCCCGGCGCGCGACCGGCAACTCGCCGCGCATGAATTCCTGTTCCAGCGGCTCCGCCTGACGGTCGTGAGCCCGGCGGCCTCGACCCTGGACCTGTGGCGGCGCGCCTGGCCGTTCCCAGCGCCCGAGTCGCTGGTCCATCCTCATGTACGGCTCGTGGAACGAGGCCCTGCGCCTCTCCGGAGCGAGGGCGGACCGCTGCGGGTGGCCTACGCGGGCCATGCCGCGACCCACAAGGGCTGGCCGATATTCCGGGAGCTGGCGCTCTCCCACGCCGGCGACGGCCGCTACGCGTTCATGCACCTGGGCGAAAAAGCCGAGCCGGGCCTGCCCATCGAGTTCCACCCGGTGCGCGTCACAGCTGACCGGCCCCGGGCCATGGTCGAGGCGCTGGAGCGGCTGGAGGTCGACGTCCTCCTGTTCTGGCCGCTCTGGCGCGAGACCTTCTCCTTCACCGCCTACGAGGCGATCTCCGCGGGCTGCGCGGTGGTCACCGGCCCGGACAGCGGCAATGTGGCCGCGCTTGTAGGCGATATCGGCGGGGGCTGGGTGCTGCCCGACGAGGCCGCGCTCGCTGAGGCCTTTGCCAAGGGGACGCCTGCCGGGCTAAGCCGTTCCTCACGTAAGCCCATGCTCTACGACCTCATCCTCAGCGGCATGAGCGCTGATCTCAATCGCCTTCGAGCCGGCCCATGAAGATTCTCGTCTATTCCAGCTTCACCTTTTCGTATTTGAACCGCGCACGGGTGCTGTTCCAGACGCTCCGGCGATTCCATTCCGACTGGGAGCTCGTGGCGCTGATCACGGACGAGCCCCCGCCGGGTTTCGTCCTTGACCTCGCGCAGGAGCCGTTTGATCGCGTGGTCTGGTCGAAGGACCTGGACATCCCGATCTTCCGACGCTGGCTCTTCAAGCATGACATCGTAGAGGTGTGCACAGCCGTGAAGGGGCCGTTTCTGCACCAGGCCTGTCAGAGCGGAACGGCAGATGCGGTAATTTATCTCGACCCGGACACTGCGCTCCTGGAGCGGCTGGATCCGCTGGTGGAGTGGTTGAGAGACTACGACATCCTCCTCACACCTCACCTGATTGACGCCAATCACGACGAGATGGCGATTCTGGACAATGACGTGTCGACCCTTCGCACCGGCATCTACAATCTTGGGTTCCTCGCCGTGCGGACCGAGGGCGAGGGAGCCCGTTTTGCGGCGTGGTGGAGCGAGCGCCTGCTCTCCTACTGCTATGACGAAATCCAGAACGGCCTCTTCGTGGACCAACGCTGGTGTGATCAGGCGCCGGCCCTCTTCGACCGTGTCAAGATCATCCGCGATCCGGGCTATAACGTCGCGAGCTGGAACCTCTCCACCCGCAAGGTGTGCGTGGAGAAGGACGGCCGGATTCTCGTGAACGGAGAGCCGCTGCGCTTCTGGCATTTCACGAAGCTGGGGCCCACGGGCGACGCCATGACCAAGCGCTATGCTGGGCGGAACTTCCCGGTGTACGAGATCTGGGGCTGGTACAAGCGTGAGGTGGAGCGGGCGACGGACCCCGCGATCCCCGCGGGTTGGTGGGCCTACGGCGCCTACGACGACGGAACGCCCATCGTCCAGGAAGAGCGGCTGCTCTACCGACGTCGCACCGACATTCAGCTCGCCTTCCCCGAGCCGTTCGCTGCGGGGCCGGGCAGCTACAAGGTTTGGTACGACAAGGAAGGCGCCAAGGAATGGTTCGCGCTCGAAGGCCCGTGAATCCCGTGCGGAAACGCGCCGCGGCCCCGCCAGCGTCGGAAGCGCCGCGGGCCATGCTGGACAAGGCGCGTGCGGTCACAGCCAAGGTCCAGGCGCTGCAGCGCGAAGCCTCCGCCGCCCGGCGGGTGGCGCACGAGGCGCAGGTCCAGGAGGCCTTGGTGCGCTCTGGGCTTGCGCTGTCGCTGAACGCGGTCCTAGCCTCGCGCAGCGCCCTTGAGGCGCAGCTGCGCGCGCGCGCGCTGGCGCTCTTCGCCGCACGGGGCGCGCGCCCGCTGCGGCGACACGGTCGGCCAAGCCGCTGGCTGGACCGACTGCTGGGCAAGCTCGGCCCGATCGGCCAGGCCTTGATCATCGCCCGTAGCGGGATTTGGAGATCTTCCGGACGGCCGCTCGCCGACCTATCGGTGATCGCCCGCTATGCGGCGCGGGGCGCGAATCCGCTGGCCGCGCCGGCCGCGCCCTTTGACCAGCCATGGTATGTCGCCGCCTATCCCGATGTGGCCTCTGGCGGCGTCCCACCGCTTGTACATTATCTGCTCGCGGGGGCTAGGGAGGGCCGCGCGCCAGGGCCTCTGTTCCATCCGGCCATGTATGCTGCAGAGAACGCACACGACCTAGCCGCGTCCGGCCTCAGCCCCTTGGAACACTACGTGCGAAAAGGCGCCGTGTCTGGGCGACGCCCCCATCCCCTGTTCGATCCCGCCTACTATCTCGCTCAGGCGCCCGCGCTCGAACCCGGCGACGATCCACTCTCCCACTACTTGCGGGAGGGGTGGCGGGAGGGCCTGAGTCCGCATCCCTTGTTTGCGCCGGACTGGTACGCTCGCCAGCAGGGCGCGGCCAAGGGCGAGCCCGGATTGGCCCACTATCTGACCCGCGGCTGGCGCGATGGCTTGTCGCCCCATCCGCTGTTCGATCCGGTCTGGTATCTCGAACAGAACCCATCGGTAGCTGCGGCTGGAGTCGAGCCTCTCACGCATTTCCTGCTGTCGGGCGCCGCGGAAGGCTGCAGTCCCAGCCCCTGGTTCGACCTGCCTGACTACATCGTGGCGCGAGGCGAGGCCCTGCAGGAGGGGCGCAATCCCCTCGTCGATTACCTCGAGGGCGGCGCCTGGACAGTCGCCGAGCCCAAGGCCGGGGTTCCAACCGTCGCCTACCTCGCCAGCCGGCCCCAGATGGATCCGGTAGGGATCACCCCCCTGGAAGACTGGGCTCGGCGGCAGGGGCGCTGAAGACGCCCGAGAGCCCTCGCTCACCGAGCTGTCGCCGAATGTCATCGTAATACTCGGGCACATAGTGGAAGGGGCTCAGGCCCCAGCGATGCCCTTCGTCGGCCACTCGGAACGTATCACTCTCCACAATCGCCATCCCTGGCAGGAGGCCCGTGATCACGGTCTCCTGATGCCTCAGGAGTTCGTTGTAGGGAGCGATCTCCACCGGGTCGCCGCCCAGGATCTCAGCGCTTGGAAGGGAGTGAAGTTTGCCGGCCCGATCGCGATAGTCCGTGGCCCATCTCGCGGAATGCAGGATGAAATCTGCCTCGCCGAGAACGGTCGCCTTCACCAGCGCGGCGAACTCGGCGGCTGCGAACCGCCAGGTCAGGGCGCAGGCGACAGAAAGCCGTGGAATAACGCGGGGGGCACCCAGGAGCCCGGCCTTCTCATATCCGCTACGGCTCAGCTCCCCGCTTCGCACGATCAGCGCCCCATTCACCGACAGCAGATCGAAGCGGTCATCGATGAAGTCGACGATGACGTGGGTGGGTCGAAATGCGAGCAGCCGGGTCAGGGCGGTCTTGGTGATGTCGGCCACGAGGGCGGCGTGCTCGTGGCGGCGAAGGTCGCCGGGCGGACGAGGGGCGGGTTCAAACGCTGCAGGGGGGCGCGACAGCAGGCTCGGGAAGCTGGTGCGGGAGATGTAGAGCAAATGGTCTGCGCCTTCGCCACGGATCGGCCACAGGTCGCGGGTTATGCAACTTCCGAGGATCGCAACGCGCGGCATTCAGGCTCCTGATGCACTGAGGGTCGACCTGCGACACTTGGGGCGGGCCTGATCATTGACATGATCGAGGCCCCTGCGCATCTACCCACGCTCGGCGGACATAGGGCTATCCTGCCGCCAGAACGTCTTATGTTCGGTGGCATTCACCATTTCCGCCACGGTTTGGTGTATCAGGCCGCAGGGTCTGCAGGGACGACTTAGGCAAGATGAAATTCCTGACGTTCCTCTCCAACCTGCCGGACAATGTGCTCGGGCGGGCTCTGCGGGAGGGCTACAAGCCGGCGGCGGTCGCGTTCGCCTTCAGCCTTGTCTCAAACCTGCTCTACATGGCGCTGCCGCTGTTCACCTATCAGGTCTATGGCCGGGTGATGGTGAGCCAGAGCCAGGCGACGCTCTGGATGCTGACGCTCGTCACGCTGTTCGTCTTCGCCATCTCCAGCGTCATCGACGACTATCGCGCCCGGATCCTGATCAACTACGGCGTGGTCCTCGACCAGCGGCTTTCGGGCCGGGTGTTCACCAGCCTGTTCGACGCCGCGGTGCGCGGCGAGCCAGGCGCGCGGGCGCAGGCCCTCCGGGACCTCGACCAGTTCCGCCAGTCCCTGACCGGCATCGCGGCGGCGGCGTTCTTCGACGTGCCGTGGATCCCGGTGTTCCTCATCACCCTGTTCATCATCGATCCCCTCGTGGGCGCGGTGACGCTGGCAGGCGCGGTGATCCTGGTGCTCCTGGCGATCGCCCAGACGCGGGCCACCCAATCGGCCCTGAAGGACGCCAACGAGTCGGCGCTGAAGAGCTACGGCTTCACCGACGCGGCGCTGCGCAACGGCGAGGTCGTCCGCGCCATGGGCATGCTGCCGACTCTCGGCAAGGCGTGGGCGCGCCACCGGCGGATCACCATCGAGCGCGGCGCTGCGGCGGCCGAGGCGTCGAACATGTACACCGACATCATCAAGGCGGTGCGCATGGGGATGCAGGTGCTGATCGTGGCGATCGGCGCTTACCTGATCCTGAAGGGTGAGATCCACTCGGGCATGCTGTTCGCCAACATGATCCTGGCGAGCCGCGCCCTGCAACCGATCGAGAAGATCGTGGGTTCCTGGGAGCCGTTGAACAACATGTTCCGGGCCTACGAGCGGCTGAACAAGCTGCTGTCCGTGGCCGAGCCGCCCGCCGCCGCCACGTCGTTGCCCCGCCCGCTGGGCAAGCTGTCGGCCGAGGGGGTCAACTTCGCGCCGCTGGGCGCACAGCGGCTGGTGCTCACCAACATCAACTTCACCGTCGAGCCGAATGAGGTGCTCGGCGTGATCGGCCCGTCCGGCGCCGGCAAGTCGACGCTCGCGCGTCTCCTGGTGGGGATCTGGAAGCCGATGAACGGCGTGGTGCGCCTCGACGGGGCCGACGTCTTCACCTGGGACCGGTCCGACTTCGGCCGCTACGTGGGCTACCTGCCGCAGGACACCGAGCTCTTCGCGGGCACCGTCCGCAACAACATCGCCCGCTTCCGCGAGGGCG
This sequence comes from Pseudomonadota bacterium, assembly GCA_046725615.1. Lineage (GTDB taxonomy): Bacteria > Pseudomonadota > Alphaproteobacteria > Caulobacterales > Caulobacteraceae > Phenylobacterium. Next base: position 28,237 of record JBKOYY010000035.1, on the reverse strand, counting down.
TGACCGACGAGGAAGTGGTGGCCGCCGCCCAGCTCGCGGGCGTGCACGACCTGATCCTGCGCATGCCCAAGGGCTATGACACCGACGTGGGTGAGGGCGGCGTGGTCCTGTCGGCCGGTCAGCGGCAGCGGGTGGGCCTTGCCCGCACCCTGCTCGGGAACCCGGCCTTCGTGGTGCTGGATGAGCCGAACGCCAACCTCGACGCCGAGGGCGAGGACGCGCTGATGCGCGCCATCGACGCCATGAAGGCGAACGGCGCGACGGTGGTGATCATCTCCCATAAGCCCGGCGTGTTCCGCGCCGCCGACAAGATGCTGGTCCTGCGTGACGGCCGGGTCGAGCTGTTCGGGCCGCGCGACCAGGTGATGGCGCGCCTCGTCAAGCCGGCGCAGCCGCCGGCGCCGCAGGAAGTGCGCGCCGTGGAGGGTGGCCGATGAAGCTGGACCTGGGCCCCGCCCGCACCAACTACGTCGCCCCGACCTTCGACGGCGGCGAGGGCGCGCCCCTGCCGCCCGATCTGGAGCATCGTCTCAGGCGGCCGATGGTGGTCGGCGCGGGCGTCATCGGGGCGTGCGTCGTCGGCCTCGGCCTGTGGGCTTCGGTCACGCCGGTCGCCACCGGAATCACGGCCCTGGCCGAGGTGCGCGCCGACGCCATGCGCAAGACGCTCCGGCACAAGGACGTCGGCGTCGTGAAGCAGATCCTGGTCAAGGAAGGCCAGTTCGTCCGCGCCCAGCAGCCGCTGCTGCTGTTCAACGACGTCGAGGCGAAGGCCGCCGTCGATGTGCTGCAGAATCAGTACGATACGCTGATGGCCCAGAACGCCCGCTTCACCGCCGAAGCCATGGGGCGGGGGCAGCTCGAATTCCCCGCGGAGCTGACCGCGCGCATGACCGAGCCCGCGGTGGCGGCGCTGATCCGGGACCAGCAGTTCCTGTTCGTCTCGCGCCAGCAGCTCTTCCAGAGCCAGTCGGCGGTGCTGATGCAACGGATCGAGCAGCAGCAGAGCCAGGTCCAGGGGCTCGAGGCGCAGCTCACTTCGGTCAACGAGCAGGTGCGCCTGACCGAGGAGGAGCTGGGCGGCTATCGCAAGCTCAACGAGCAGGGGTTCGCCCCCAAGACCCTGATCCTGCGCTATGAGCGCACGCTCGCCGAGCTGGGCGGGCGCAAGGGTCAGCTCCTCTCCGAGGTCGCCCGAATCCGCCAGCAGATGGGCGAGACGCGGCTGCAGCTCAGCTCGCTGCGCAATGAGCGCCAGACCCAGGCCGCCGAGGGCCTGCGCGACAGCCAGACCAAGCTGGCCGATGTGATTCCGCGGCTGACCACGGCGCGCCAGAACCTGGCCGCCACCGTGGTGCGCTCTCCGGTCGACGGCTACGTCTTCAACCTCACCCAGTTCACGGTCGGCGGCGTCGTCGGCGGGGGCGAGGTGATGATGGACGTGGTCCCGGCGGGCGTCCCGCTGACGCTGACGGCCATGATCAAGCCCGAGGACGTCGACTCGGTGCATGAGGGCATGAAGGCCAAGGTCCAGCTCACCGGCCTCAACCAGCGGTTCAACGAGGCGCTCAACGCGACGGTCTCGGTGGTCTCCAAGGACCGGATCACCAACGAGAAGTCGGGCGCCGCCTACTATCGCGTGGACCTGAAGATCGCGCCCACCGAGCTCAAGAAGCTCAAGAAGGGCGTCCAGCTGACCCCCGGCATGCCCGCCACGGCCTTGATCGTGACCGGCGAACGGTCGGTTATGGGCTTCCTGATTTCGCCAATTACCGAGACCCTGGAAGACGCCTTCCGCGAGGAGTAGAGGCGCCTTTGCAACACCCTAAGCCGCACTCTTCTGTCGCTGGTTTTGGGTGTTGCTTAATTGGCGCCGTTCCGATACGTCTCCCATTGGGCTCGTCTAACCTGCGCCGCAGCCATGCTATGGCGCTTGGGGTAATGGACCGCTGGGACTGCTCCATCGGGGATGGGGGTCAAGCGTGCCAGGGGTCCATGTGACACTGACTGGAGAGATTGATGGCAACTTATCTTTTTGAGACGATCACCGACGCGCAGGCGACGACGTACAGCGCCGGCGATACGCTGCTGGTTCTGAACTCGAGTTCGTCTGGCTCGAAGTTCTCGGTGTCCTTTAACACCACGCCGGCGACGCCGAGCAACCCGACGCCGACCACGACGGTCACCCTGATCGACAATGCGACCGGCCGCACCGTGACCTTTGGTCAAGGCCTCCTTGGCGAGCAAGTGACGATCCAAGATGGCTCGACGCTTTACATCGGCGATTCCGCGGCCAACTCGTTCACTGGAACGGCAGGGAATGACGGCCTGTACGGCTTTGACGGCAACGACACCTTTGATGGCGGCTCCGGCGGCGACTTCATTCAGGGCAACCTCGGCGACGATTCGCTCGTCGGCGGTGCGGGCAGTGACACTGTCTACGGGGGTCAGGGCGCCGACACTATTACGGTTGGCGCAGGTGTGAACTTCGCCCACGGCAACCTCGGCAACGACACCATCACCGGTGGCGCCGAAGCAAGCACGATCCTGGGCGGCCAGGGTGACGACAACATCACGGGCGGCGCGGGCGCTGAGTATCTCAGCGGCGATCTTGGCGCGGACGTGATTGTCGGCGGCGGCGGCGCGGATGTGATCTACGGCCAAGCTGGTGCGGACAACATCACCGGCGGCACGAGCGCGGACTTCGTCGACGGCGGTGACGATGCCGATGTCATCGTGGGCGGCGGCGGCGCAGACTCACTGAACGGTGGAAACGGGGCTGACACGATCACCGGCGGTACCGGGGCTGAGTTCCTGCACGGTAACGCGGGCGATGACTCCATCGTGGGCGGCGGCGGTGCGGACAGCGTCTACGGCGGCCAAGGCGTTGATACGATCAACGTGAGTGGTTCGGCTGCGGTGTTCGTGCACGGCAACCTGGGCGCGGACTCGATCACGTCGACGGCGACGGGCGCTGACACGATCTACGGCGGACAAGGTGCCGACACGATCACGGCTTCTGCAGGCGGCTCCAAGACGCTGTTCGGTGATCTCGGCGACGACTCGCTCTCGGGCGGGGCGGACAACGATGTGATCAACGGCGGCGCCGGCAACGACACGATCGTCACCGGCAATGGCACCAACACTGTCGACGCCGGCGACGACGCAGACACCATCACCGGGGGCACGGGCAACGACGGGATCACCGCCGGTGCCGGCAGCGACTCGGTGAGCGCCGGCGACGGTGCGAACAATATCACGGGCGGCGACGGCAACGACACCCTGACGTCGGGCGCCGGCAACGACGTGATCAACGGTGGCGACGGCGACGACACTGTGAGCGCGGGCAACGGCGCCAACAGCGTCGACGGCGGCGCGGGCAACGACACGCTCCTCGGCGGCACGGGCAACGACACCCTTGTTGGTGGCGATGGCGGCGACCTGATCACTGGCGATGATGGCGCTGACCGTCTGACTGGTGGTGCCGGCAATGACACCTTCGTCTCAGCGACGGGTGACACGCCGCAGGCGCTGGGTACTATGGACCTTATCCAGGACTGGGGTTCTACGGATCGGCTGGAGTTCGGTGGGGCTGCGGCGGTTGTCGGCACCTACAGCGAAGAGAATGCGGCGACCTTCGCGGACGCTCAGACCCTCGCAGATGCGCGCTTCGCCGTCGGCATCGACTACGTGGCGGTTCAAGTCGGCACGGACGTCGTGGTCTTCGCTGACCTTGGCGGCACGGCCGACGACCTGGACGCGACCGACAGCGCGGTGGTCCTGGTTGGCCGAACCCTTGCCGACATCGGCTTCGGCAACATTATCTAACAAGCCTGACAGCGTATGACTTCCAGGGGCCGCCCTTCGGGGCGGCCCCTTTCTTCTGCGCCTTTCCCCTGCTTCCTGGTGCCCGGCGCACCGTCCATACGGCCTTTTGGGCGCTGCGGGCCGGCTCGCTCCTTCAGGGGTTATGTGGCCTCCATAGAGTAAATCAGCGCCCCAAAGGGCCCCATCGCGCGCGGGTGGCGATGCCTCTCAGAGCATCAGCTGGAACCGCCGATTCAGCGTCACCTTGCCGCCGCGCCAGACCCGGTAGTCGGCCATGTAGACCCCGCGTGGCCAGCCTGCGGGCGGGCGGCGCTTGCCAATGATCTGGAGATCCTGGGCGCGCCAGCGGGCCAGGGGCGGTCGCCGCGCCTGGGCGAGTACCGTGCCGTCGGCGCCCTTGAGCACCATCTCGGTCTCGTCGCCCGGCAGGAGGGTGATGGAGCGGACATAGGCGATCAGCCAGGGCGAGGCGGCGCTGAACGGCTTCACGGCGCCGTTCTCGACATCGACCATCGTCGGCTGCGCCTCGGTAAAACCGGCGTTGAGGATCGCGCCGGACTTGTAGGCGAGCTTGGCGGCCGTCGCGGCGTTCCACAGGCCGGCCTGGGCGCCGCAGGCGGCCGGGTTGCTCATGTCGGGCGCGAACGGGTCCACAACCTTGCCGGCCCGCCGCACCTCCATGTGGACGTGCGGAAACTCGGTGAGCCCTGAGAGGCCGACCTTGCCCAGGGGCTGGCCGGCGGCCACCGGGTCGCCCGGCTTCACCGTCACGCTGCCCCGCGCCATGTGGCAGTAGCTGGTGAGCCAGCCCCCGCCGTGGTCGATCACCACCGCGTTGCCGCAGCCCTGGGGATCCTTCGGGTCGAGCCCGCCCTGGCCGACGACGCGGTCGGGCACGCCGTCGCGCGTGCGCAGCACCTTTCCGGCCGCCGCCGCCAACACGGCCACGCCGCGTCTCTGGGCCGCCATGTCGGGCACGCGGATGTCGGTGCCGGTGTGGGTGTCGTAGGTCTTGGTCCCGCATCGGTAGTCGCGCGTCCCCGGGCCGGGATCGCGATCCACGTGGTGCTGCACCTCGCAGGTGCGGCCAGGCTCGCAGGCGATAGGAAGGGCAAGGCTGGGGGGCTGGACCTGGGTGCTGGCGGCGGGGGCCAGGGCCGCGGCCAGGAGGAATGCCGGGATGGCGAGGGCAGGGACCTTCATGGCGGGCACACTCCCGGCGTCGAGGGACGAAACTGTGGCCTCAACTGAAACAGACGCCGGTCAGCGCCGCCAGCCGCTCCGCGTCGCGGGCGTAGACCTGGCGCAGGTGGTCGACGTCGGCGCGGGTGAGTTCGGACGGATAGTCCATCTGGCGGCCCACGTGCACCTCGCGCGCGGGCGGCTGAGGGGCCGGCGGCAGGCCGAGGAGCTCGCGCACACGCGCCATCGCGGCGCCCGGATCGGCACGCAGCTCGTCGGAGCGGAGCACCAGCACCTGCTCCCGCGGGAACAGCCCGTAGAGGCGCTCCATCTGCTCGCCGTAGAAGCCGCGCTCGACGTAGCTGAACTCGCGGTGATGGCCCCATGGCTCGGCGTCGAAGAGGCGCTGGCGTCCCTCGCGGATGCACCAGGCGAAGGGGCGGGTCTCGACGCCGCGGGCGTACTCCATCCGCCAGTGGGACCATGCGCGCTGCACGGGATCGCGCAGCACGACGATCAGCTTCATGGCCGGGTTGTACGCCTGGATGCGCTCGAGGCTGTTCGGCCAGTAGGTGTAGATGGGCGTAGCTTCACCGCACGGCCGCCCCGCCACCTCGGGGAAGGCGGCGTGGTAGACGTCATAGTCCGGACACGTCCAATCCTGGCCCTCGTCATCGAAGAAGTGCAGCTCCTTCGTCCGCGGCAGGGCCAGGTCTGGATAGTCCTGGAGATAGTCGAACAGGGCCGTGGTGCCGCCCTTCTGGACGCCGGCGATGAGAAAGGTGACGCGGGGCGGCTTGGCCATGGCCTCCCATCCCGCGCCGCGCCGCCTCGCGCAAGGCTTCGGAATCAGCGGACGAACGGCTAAGACGGCGCAAAGCGCGGGCGAAGCGCGCCGAGAAGGTTCTCGAATGAAGACAGTCATCCTCGCGGGCGGCCTGGGGACACGCATCTCCGAGGAGAGTCACCTGCGGCCAAAGCCGATGATCGAGGTCGGCGGCCGACCGATCCTCTGGCACATCATGCGGCTCTATTCGCACTACGGCTTCAACGACTTCGTCGTGTGCCTGGGCTACCGCGGCTATGTGGTGAAGGAGTATTTCGCCAACTACGTGCTTCACAACGCGGACTTCACGGTCGACCTCGCCAAGGGGGAGATCGAGTACCACGCGCGCAACCACGAGCCCTGGCGCGTGACCCTGGTGGAGACCGGCGAGGCCACCATGACCGGCGGCCGGCTGAAGCGGGTGTCGGGTTACCTGGACGCGGACGAGCCGTTCTTCATGACCTACGGCGACGGGGTCTCGGACGTGGACCTCGGCGCCCTGCTCAAGTTCCACAAGGACCACGGCAAGGACGCCACCATTACGGCGGTCGCGCCTCCGGGGCGGTTCGGCGCGCTGGAGATCAACGACGGCCGCGTCGACCGGTTCGTGGAGAAGCCGCCGGGCGACCAGGGGCTGATCAACGGGGGCTTCTTCGTCCTCAACCCGTCGGTCATCGACCGGATCGAGGGCGACCCGACCATCTGGGAGCGCGAGCCCCTGGAGGGGCTGGCGGCGGACGGCCAGCTGATGGCGTATCGCCACGACGGCTTCTGGGCGGCGATGGACACCCTGCGCGACAAGAACATCCTGGAAGGGCTGTGGGCCTCGGGCGAGGCGCCGTGGCGGCGGTGAACCCCGGCTTCTGGGCCGGCAAGCGGGTCCTGCTGACCGGCCATACGGGCTTCAAGGGCTCGTGGGCGGCGATCTGGCTCGCGCGGATGGGCGCCGAGGTGACCGGGCTGGCGTTGCCGCCGGACCAGGCTCCCGCGCTGTTCGACCTCGCGGGCGTCGAGGGGCGCCTGCGCTCGCACTTCGTGGACCTGCGCGACCCGGCCGCCCTGGAGGCGGCGCTGGACGGCCAGGCCTTCGACCTCGTGCTGCACATGGCGGCCCAGCCGATCGTCCGGACGTCGGTGGAGGACCCGATCGGCACCTTCGCCACCAACGTCATGGGGACCGCCCACCTGCTGCAGGTCCTGCGCCGCCAGCCGGCGCTGCAGGCGGCGCTGGTGATCACCTCGGACAAGGTCTACGCGAACAACGAGACCGGCCAGGCCTTCCGCGAGGGCGACAACCTGGGGGGCAAGGATCCGTATTCCGCGTCCAAGGCGGCGGCCGAGATCGTGGTCCAGAGCTTCGCCAAGAGCTTCTTCCCCGGCGTGCCCGTGGCGACCGCGCGCGGGGGCAACGTCATCGGCGGCGGCGACTTCTCGCGCGACCGGCTGGTGGCCGACATCGTGCGCGCGGCGCGTGGCGGCGCGGCCGTGGTGCTGCGCCACCCCGAAGCGACCCGGCCCTGGCAGCACGTCCTGGACTGCCTCGCCGGCTATTTCCGGCACATCGAGGCGCTGGCCACCGATCCCGCGACGCCACGCGCATTGAACTTCGGCCCCAGGCCGGGCGGGCGCGCGGTGAGCGTGGGCGAGCTGGCGACCCTCGGCGTCGAGGCGCTGGGCGGCCAACCGTGGCGGCACGAACCGGATCCGAAGTCCCTGGAGGCCCAGACCCTGGCGATCGACGCCAGCCTGGCGCGCGAGGCCATCGGCTTCGAGAGCCGGCTCGAGGCGCCGGAGGCCGTGGCGCTGACCATGGACTGGTACCGTCGCCAGGCGGCGGGGGAGGACGCGCTCGCCTTGTGCAAGGAGCAGATCGAAGGCTACGAAGCGCGCCCATGAGTTCGACGCCCCACTGCCGCTTCTGCCGCGCGCCGCTGTCGCGCACCTTCCTCGACCTCGGCCTGCAGCCGCTGGCGAACGGCTACCTGACCCCCGAGCAGCTGGCCGCCGGGAACGAGCCCGTCTATCCGCTGCACACCCGCGTCTGCGACCAGTGCTTCCTGGTGCAGGCCGACCACGACGTGCCGGCCGAGGCCATCTTCGACGCGGAGTACGCCTACTTCTCGTCCTTCTCGCCCGGCTGGGTCGAGCACGCGCGCCGCTACGCCGAGGCGATGACCGAGCGGTTCGACCTAGGGCCGGAGTCCCTGGTGGTCGAGGTGGCCAGCAACGACGGCTACCTGCTGCAGCATTTCCTGGCCAAGGACATCCCGGTGCTGGGTATCGAGCCCACGGCCAACACCGCCGAGGCGGCCCGGGCGAAGGGCGTCCGCACCGACGTGGTGTTCTTCAACGCCGAGACCGGCCAGGCCCTCGCCGCCCGCGGCGACCGCGCCGACCTGATGGCGGCCAACAACGTCCTGGCCCACGTGCCGGACCTGAACGCCTTCGTGGGCGGCTTCCGCCATGTGCTGAAGCCCGAGGGCGTGCTGACCTTCGAGTTCCCGCACCTCCTGAACCTGATCCAGCTGGTGCAGTTCGACACCATCTACCACGAGCACTACTCCTACCTGTCGCTGCTGGCGGTGGAGCAGGTGCTGGCGGCGCACGGGCTGCGCGTCTTCGAGGTGGAGAAGCTGCCGACGCACGGGGGGTCGCTGCGGCTCTTCTGCTGCCATCGCGCCGCGGGGCACGAGGAGACCGACGCGCTGCGCGCCCTGCGCGCCGAGGAGGAGCTCGCCGGGCTGCACAATCCAATGACCTACGACGGGTTCACCGCGCGGGTCGAGGCCGTGCGCGAGAGCTTCCAGGCCTTCCTGCGGGAGGCCAGGGACGAGGCCAAGGTGATCGCCGCCTACGGCGCCGCGGCCAAGGGCAACACCTTCCTGAACTACTGCCGGACCACGTCGGCGGACATCGTCTGCGCTTACGACGCCAATCCGGCCAAGCAGGGCCGCTTCCTGCCCGGCAGCCACATCCCGGTCTTCGCGCCCGACAAGGTGGCCGAGACGCGGCCCGACTACGTCCTGATCCTGCCCTGGAACCTGAAGGACGAGATCATGAAGCAGCTGGCGTACATCGCCGACTGGGGCGGCCGCTTCGTGGTGGCCTCGCCCGAAACGAAGGTGGTGGGCTGATGCGCTTCCAGAGGACGAAGATCGCGGGAGTCTTCCGCATCGCCGCCGAGCCGCACAAGGACGAGCGCGGCGCCTTCGCACGCCTGCACTGTCCCGATGAGTTCGCCGCGGCGGGCATCCCGTTCACGCCGGCGCAGACCAGCATCTCGTGCAATCCGCACGTGGGCACCCTGCGTGGCATGCACTACCAGGCCTCGCCGCACGCCGAAGCCAAGCTGGTCAGGGTGACGCGCGGCCGCGTGTTCGACGTGGCCGTGGACCTGCGGCCGGACAGCCCGACCCACCGGCAGTGGGTCGCCGAGGAACTCAGCGCCGACAACCTGCTGGCGCTCTACATCCCCGAGGGCGTGGCGCACGGGTTCCTCACCCTCGAGGCTCACACCGACGTGCTCTACCAGATCGCGCCGACCTACCGGCCGGGCCACGACGCGGGCGTCCGCTGGGACGATCCGGCGTTCGGCATCGACTGGCCCGGCAAGCCACAGCTCATTTCGGCGCGCGACGCGGGCTATCCTGACTATGTCCGCTAGCCGAAGGGTCCTGCTCACGGGGGGGAGTTCCTTCACGGGGGTCTGGTTCGCCGAGGCCCTGGCGCAGGCGGGGTTCGAGGTCATCGCGCCGCTGTTACGCCGGCGCGACGCCTACACAGGGGTGCGCCTCGCCCGTGTGGAGCGGCTCGAACGTTTCGCCAGAGTCGCCTTTGAGCGCCCCTTCGGATCGGCCCCGTTCCTGGACCTGATCGCCGCTGAGGGACGCATCGATATCCTGGCGCACCATGCGGCCCAGATCACAAACTACCGGGCGGCCGACTTCGATCCGATCGACGCGCTCGCCCGGAACACGGCGGGGGCGCCTCAGGTGGTCGAGGCCCTGCGGCGTGCGGGCGGCTGCGCGCTCGTGCTCACCGGCACCGTCTTCGAGGCGGGGGAAGGGGGGGGCGAGGCTCCCCAGGCCGTCACGCCCTATGGCCTCTCGAAGACGCTGACGCGCACCGCCATGGAGTACTGGGTTCAGAACGGCGGACTGCGGTTCGCGCGCTTCGTGATTCCCAGCCCCTACGGGGTGCTGGAGGAGCCGCGTTTCAGCTGGTATCTGTTTCGAAGCTGGTTTGCGGGCGAGACACCCCTGGTCCGGACGCCGCTTTACGTGCGTGATCACATCCCGATCCAGAGGCTTGCGGCGGCCTACGTGGAATGCTTGAGCGCCGCGGTTGACGCTGAGCAGAGCGTCATTGTGGCACGGCCGTCCGGCTGGATCGCTCCACAAGGCGATTTCGCGCGCCGGGTGGCGCGAGAGGCAGGCGCACGGCTAGGAATTGCGTGTCCGCTGGCGTTCGCTGAGCAGACGACCACTGAGGAGCCCCTCAGGCGGGTGAACGCCGAGCCCGTCCCTGGCGTCGAGGATCCGGCCGGCGATCCGGCCTTCTGGGACAGTTACGTCGCTTGGTACGGGGCGTTGCAGGCGAGGGGAGCCCTGGCTTAGGCGGGCCCGATCTGCGCCCTTGTCGCCGCCGCCCGACGAATCTGCGGTAAGAGAACTTCGACCTCTTCCTTGAGAAAGGCTCCTCAGCCGTGAAACCGCCCGCCTTCCGCAGCCGATTCTTCTGGGGTGTCGACGACTATGAGGCGTTCAACACAAGTCTGGATGGGCTTGTGGCCGCAGCCCGGGTCAAGAACGGGTGGTTTGCAGGCGACAATCTGATCGCCTTCGGACGAAATCTCGGCTTCCTCGACGACCCGCCCTTCCGCAAGGCCTGGGAGGCGCACGCGAAGACCCAGAGCGAGCGGGGTATCATCTGGCGCACCCATGTCGTCGTTTGGGCGGCGCGACAGGCGGCGAGACTCGATGGCGGCTTCATCGAGTGCGGGTGCTACAAGGGCACCACAGCCCGTATCATGGCCGATGTAGTCGACCTGAGCGCGCGCGATGTCTATCTTTACGATCTTTTCGAGCACGATAAGACGATGGTCCATCATGCCATGCCGGAGCATGGCCCGGACCTGTTTGGATATGTGAAAGCGCGGTTCGCGTCTGAGCCCAATATCAGGGTGATCCAGGGCTTCGTGCCCGAGAGTTTCGCTGAGGGTGTTCCCGACCGGATCGCCTTCGCCCACATCGACATGAACAACGCTCCGGCCGAGATCGCGGCGCTGGACGCGATCGAGGACCGGCTCGTGCCAGGCGCCATGATCGTGCTCGATGACTTCGGCGCCTTCCCTTACCGCCGCCAGCATGTCGAGGAGACCAAGTGGTTCGGCGATCGCGGCCGGTTTGTGCTGGAGCTGCCGACCAGCCAGGGGCTTGTGATCTGGTGAGGATTGCGACCGAGTATCACTTGGCTGTGACGGCGCTCGCGACCGCATCATAGAAGTCGCGCGCCCAGGTCTCCTCCTGGCCAAGCGGGCTTGCGCGCATCCGGTCGCGCAGGCCGCGACGCAGGTCGGCAATGCGGGATGGATCGCTTCCCAGACGCACGGCCGCCTCCACATAGTCATCGACGGTCGTGACGCACAGGTCCCCCAGGCCCACGTTCTGAAGCACGGAATGGCTGAGCCGTTCGTAAGGGGCGGGTCCCACGAGGGAGACGCAGGGCGCGCCCATCCAAAGGGATTCACAGGTGGTGGTGCCGCCAGTCTGGGGGAAGGTGTCCAGCGAGGCGTCGATCCGATTGTAGTGCGGCAAGTGAGCTCCGCGCACCGCCTCGAACTGGACACGGTCCGGCGCCACCCCCTCTTCAGCGAACGCCCGGCGCACATTGCCCTGGAAGGCGGAGGCTCCGCCTTCCGGGCGGATAAATAGGAACCGTGACCCGGGTAGCCGGGCGAGGATGCGCGCCCAGGTTCGCAAGACCTCGCGCGTGCACTTGTGGGGCTGATTGGCTGTCCCGAAGGTGACGTATCCGTTCCTTTGAATCGGGGGAACACCGTCGGCTGCGGGCTCGTCCTGGAAGAACGACCGGCTGAGCGGGTACCAGGCGTCCTTGAGCATCAAGGGCTTCTCGATGAGGAGGCGCGCGTCGGTCGGGGCGATGTAGGGATCGCAGACAAAGTAGTCGATGCTCGCCAGGCCCGCGGAATGGGGATAGCCCAGCCAGCTCGCCTGCAGCGGCGCCGGACGATAGGCCATCACGTCCAGCTTGTTCATGTGGGTGGAGCCGCCGAGTTCGATGAGGATGTCGAGCTGGTCGGCGGCGATCCGCTCGGCGGCTTCCTTCACTCCGATCTCTGGCCACCAACGGAAGGCCGTGGCGAGGCTGGTGATCTTCCGTTGAGCAGCGTCTTCCTTCCCCGTGTAGTAGGAGTAAACGAACACCTCGAAGCGTTCGCGGTCCATGTATTCGAAGAGCGGCATCGCGAAGTAGCCCACGGGATGCTGGCGTAGATCCGACGACATCAGCCCCACCCGGATCTTGCCGTCCGGTGACCGGCGCGGGGGGCGACGGACTGGCCCGCGAGCCGCGACGGCTTCCGTCAGTCGGCCCCATATTCTGTGCTGCTCCACGAGTTCGAGGCGGTCGTCGAGCGTCCGGACCCGGGCCATCTGCTTCAGGAGCGCCGCATGTCGGCCGCTGAGGGCCCAGGTTCGGCCAAGCGACTTGAGATCCCCGACGGTGTCCATGGCGTCGAAGTCGCAGACCCGGGTGAAGACGTCGCTCAGGATCTTGGTGGCCGACTCGGTGAACTCGCCCCGGCGAGGAAGGAGCGTCAGGGCCAATTCGTACGCACGCTGTATGTTGGCGGCCTCCGCAGCACCTCGCGTGCGCTCAAGGCTTTCGACTAGGCTGAAGCTGTAGTCCAGGCGCTCGGGCTCGAGCTGGCAGGCTCGCTCGAAGTGGCCGTTGGCCCGGGCGCGGTCGCGATCGGCCGCCAGCAGGCCCAGCTGGTAGTGCACCCAGGCCGCCCCTGGCAGGGCTAAGGCCAGGGCGTCGAGAACCTCCCCCGCCCCCTTGAGGTCGCCGAACCGACGCAGGATGATCACCTTGCCCTCGAGGAGGCGGGCATTGTCCGGGTTGGCCTTGAGCGCCTGCTCCAGCGCCGCCTCCGCCTCGCCCCGGCGATGCTCCTCGCTGAGCAGACCTGCGAGATCGAGCCAGGCCTCCACGGAATCACGCTTCAGGCTCACGGCCTGGCGGAACCGCATGAGCGCCGGGTCGATCTTGCCCTGCTTGGCGAGTGCGCGGCCGAGCTGACGCTGGAACTCGGAGTTGCGGGGCTCGGTCCGGACCAGCTTGGTGTAGACGGTCTCGGCTCGCGCCGCCTCGCCCAGGTCGAGCAGGACATTGCCGAGGTTATGCTGGGCCGCGAGCGCCTTGGGATTGAGCTTGATGGCCTGTTCGAACAGCGGGACCGCCTCGGCCTGGCGCCTCAGCTTGCGCAGCAGCACGCCGCGCGTGTTCAGGAGGTCATAGTCACGCGGATGCCGCTGTAGCGCCTGGGCGGCGAAGGTCTCGCCCTCGGGATACCGTCCTGCGCTGTAGAGCTGGATCACCAGCACGCGGTAGACCTGCACGGCCCGGGCGGGATCCTCCTTCACGGCGGCGATCAGGTGCTCGATCGCCTCGTCCTTGCGCCCTGCAGTCAGGGCCGCCTGCGCCGCCGTCAGCCGATCGCTCATCCCGGAACCTTCTAAACCTCGCCGGGAAGCCCTTACGGCGCTCGCCCCGTCGTGGCTAGCCCGGCATCAGCGGCTTGCCGTGGGCGAACCGCCATTTGAGCGTAAGGATCGTCGCCGACAGGATCAGGCACACGGTGTTCGCCCCCACGACGGGCCAGGCGCGGGTCATGACGCCATAGGCGATCCAGAGGGCGAAACCGGTCACCGTCACCGCGTACATCCGCAGCGAAACGGACGACGCATCCCGCTCACGCACGATCTTGGTGATCTGCGGCACGAAGCTGGTCATGGAGCACAGGGCGGCGCCTGTGCCGATGACGTCGGCGATGAGGGACAAGGGCGTTCAGCCCTTTGCGGCGTCAGTGTCCATGGGCACGCTAACGGAGAGCCGCAGCCCGGGTTGCGCCGTATCGGTCACGAGCTTGCCGCGCAACTGCTGGGCCATGAGCTGGGCGACGGTGAGTCCGAAGCCCGATGGCGTGGCGCCGGGCGGGACGCCCACGCCGTCGTCGGCCACCGAAAGGTCGAATCCGTCGGAGGTGCGACGCAGGCCGACGCGGATGCGGCCGGCGCGCCCGACGGGATAGGCGTGCCGCAGAGCGTTGCCCACCGCCTCGCTGACGAGGAGGGCGATCGGCGCGGCCTGGCGTCCGGCGATCGTGACGGCGTCGAGGTCCAGGTCGATGGCCACGTCGTCGCGGCCGGCGGAACCCGCCAGGTCGCCGACGATCTCGCGGATGAGCTGGGCCAGCTGGACCTTCTCGCTGTCGTCGATCCAGTCGACGTGCCGATGCGCCACGCTGACGGCGGCCACCCGCTGCTGCACGCCCTTGAGCGCCCGCCGCGCGCCATCGTCCGTGGCCCGGCGTCCCTGCAGCATCACGATGGACGAGATCAGCTGGAGGGTGTTCTTCACCCGGTGCTCGACGTCGCGGTGGCGCGCCGCCTGGCGCTCCAGCGCCTCCTCCGGATTGTCCGTCGAACTGGCCATCCCGTCTCCCGTCGTCAGGCCACTATGCGAACATGTTACCTCACGTCCACGCCATTGAGGTTGCGACGTGGCGCCGCCGGGGGCGAAACGCGGCCATATGCGCCCGCCTTCGACAGGCTTGCGGCTTGACCGGGCGATAGGCGCGCGCCAAAGCCGCCGCCATGAACATCCTGCTCGTGGGGTCCGGCGGGCGTGAGCACGCCCTGGCCTGGAAGATCGCGGCCTCGCCGCTGGTGAAGCGACTGGTGGCGGCTCCGGGCAATCCGGGCATGGCCGCGCAGTGCGAGTTGCGAAACGTCCCGGCGACCGACGTGGAGGCCCTGACGGCCCTGGCGCGCGAGGTCGCGGCGGACCTGGTGGTGATCGGCCCCGAATCGGCCGTGGCCGTGGGCCTTGGCGATGCGCTGCAGGCGGCGGGCTTCCCCTGCTTCGGCCCCGTCGCCCAGGCGGGGCAGCTGGAGTCGTCCAAGGCCTTCACCAAGGCCTTCACCGACCGCTACGGCCTGCCCACCTCGGCCTACGCGGTGTGCGAGAGCGCCGATGACGCCAAGCGGGCGTTGGACCGGTTCGAGCCGCCCTATGTGATCAAGGCCGATGGCCTGGCGGCCGGCAAGGGCGTGGTGATCGCGCCCGAGCGCGGCGAGGCCGAGGCGGCGATCGACGACGCCTTCGGCGGGCGGTTCGGCGCGGCCGGCGCGCGGGTGGTGATCGAAGAGTTCCTGGAGGGCGAGATCGGCTCGCTGTTCGCGCTTTGCGACGGCAAGGACTCGATGTTGTTCGGCTGGGCCCAGGACCACAAGCGCGCCTTCGACGGCGACCAGGGGCCGAACACCGGGGGAATGGGGACCTATTCCCCGGCTCCGGTCTTCACGCCCGAGCTGGTGGAACAGGTGCGCACGCGGCTGGTCGAGCCGGCGTTCGCCGGGATCGCCGCGGATGGCGCGCCCTACCGCGGCGTGCTGTTCGTGGAGCTGATGGCCACCAAGACGGGGCCGAAGCTGGTGGAGTTCAACGTCCGCTTCGGCGACCCGGAGTGCCAGGTGCTGATGCTCCGGCTCGAGAGCGACCTCGTGCCCTATCTTATGGCCTGCGCCACTGGACGGCTGGCCGAGATGCCCGCGCCGGTGTGGCGGGACGAGGCGGCCATCTGCGTCGTGCTGGCGGCCAAGGGTTATCCCGACAAGCCAGCGGCCGGCGGCGAAATCCGCGGCGCCGGCGCGGACTTCGGCCCCGACGTCGCGGTCTTCCATGCGGGGACGAAGCTGGACGACGCCGGCGCCCTGCGCGCAGCCGGCGGGCGGGTGCTCAACGTCTGCGCCCGCGCTCCGACGCTCCGCGAGGCGCGCGACAAGGCTTATGCGGCCGTGGCGCGGATCGACTTCCCGGACGGTTTCTGCCGAACCGACATCGGCTGGCGCGCTCTAGGCTAGGCTCTCGGCCACGGCGCGCAGGGCGGGCAGGGCCACCGTGTGCCAGGCGTGTCCCAGGCCGCCCCGGACGTCCTCGGTCTCGCGGTCGTCGAAGCGGTCCCAGCCCGAGTGGGTCAGGCGCACGTGGGTGCCCCCCGCGATGTTGCTGAGCCGGATGTCGACGAAGGTGTCCGGCGTGTCGGGGAAGCCCCAGCTGAACGAGATCCGCCGCGGCCGGTCCAGCACCTCGATGCGGCAGGCAATGGCGTCGGTCACGTCCTCCGCCGCGCGCCGGGCGCGATCCGGCTGGAGGTAGAAGATGTGGCCTGGGGCGGGGAGGAACCGCAGACAGCCCATCCAGCGGCCGACCAGGTCCGGTTCGGTCACAGCGCGCCACACCTGCTCGCGGGGCCTGGCGATCTCGATGATCGACTGGATGTCTTCGACCATGACCCGTTTGAGCGGTTCGGGCGACCCCGCGTCAAGGCTCCTTGCTCCCGCCGCGCCTGCATCGCTAAAAGGGGTTCAAACAACTGTACGAAGGCAAGGGGAGACGCCATGGCCGTGACGAGCGACGTGGCCGCCGAACAGGCGCGCGAACAAGCCAACACCGGCACGAAGGAGGTGGCCGAGAGCCATCGCTTCGACGAGGCGTCCCTGGCCAGGTGGATGGAGGCCAACGTCGAGGGCTATGCCGGCCCGCTCGAGGTGCGCCAGTTCAAGGGCGGTCAGTCCAACCCCACCTACCAGCTCATCACGCCGGGCAAGAAGTACGTCCTGCGCCGCAAGCCGCCGGGCAAGCTTCTGCCCTCGGCCCACGCGGTGGACCGTGAATTCAAGGTGATCTCGGCGCTGTATCCCACCGGGTTCCCGGTGGCCCGGCCCTACGGCCTCTGCACCGACGACGGCGTCATCGGGACCTGGTTCTATGTGATGGAGATGGTCGAGGGGCGGGTGCTCTGGGACCAGACGCTGCCGAAGTACGAGCCTGCCGAGCGCAATGCGATCTTCAAGGCCAAGATCAAGACCCTCGCCGACCTGCACAACACCGACTACGTGGCCATCGGCCTCGAGGACTACGGCAAGCCGGGCAACTACATGGCCCGCCAGGTCGACCGCTGGACCAAGCAGTACAAGGCGTCCGAGACCCGTCACATCGAAGAGGTGGAGCGGCTCATCGAGTGGCTTCCCAAGACCTGTCCGCCGCAGGAGCGGACGTCGATCGTCCACGGCGACTATCGCCTCGACAACATGATCTTCCATCCCACCGAGCCGCGCGTCATTGCGGTGCTCGACTGGGAGCTGGGCACCCTGGGCGAGCCGCTGGCTGACTTCACCTACCTGCTGATGAACTGGATCAACGGCACCATCTCGCAGTTGCCGGACCTCAAGGCGCACGGCATCCCGACGATGGAAGAGGCGGTGGAATACTACTGCGGCCTCACCGGTCGCTCGGGCCTGCCGGATCTGAACTGGTACATGGCCTACAACAGCTTCCGGCTGGTGGGCATCCTGCAGGGCATCCTCGGCCGCGTGCGCGACGGCACGGCCAATCACCCCGACGCCGCGAACATGGGGCCGCGTGTGACCGCGCTGGCCGAGATGAGCTGGGCCTACGCCAAGAAGGCCGGCGCGAGCTAGAGGCGCGCCAGCAGGGCGTCCAGCGCCGCCTCGTCCGTGAACACCGCGCGGACGGGCCAGGGCGTTACGCGTGCGCGCCAGGCGGCGGGCAGGCGCGCCCAGTCCTTCTCCGTGGTCACCAGCCCGGCGTCGAACTGCACGGCGCGGCTTGCCAGGCGCTCCAGGGTCCCTTCGTCGTAGGGGTAATGGTCGGGGAAGGGCATGAAGTCCTTCAGGTCGCAGCCGGCCGACTGCAGCGCCCGTTCCACCTTCCACGGCTTGCCGACGCCCGCGAAGCCGACCTGCGGCCCAAGGGGCGGCGGCGCCGCGGGCTCCAGCCGCGCGATCAGCACGGGCGCCGGTGAAAGCTGCGCCAGCAGTTCCGGGTCCGGGGCGTCGAGGTCGGCGGGCAACAGCACCACCACCGCGTCGGCGCGGGCCAGGCCCGTCTTCAGCGGCTCGCGCATCGGCCCGGCGGGAAAGACGCGCCCATCGCCGAAGGGCCACTCGCCGCCACGAGTCTCGCCATCCACGACCACCACCGACAGGGTCTTCCGGACCGACGGGTTCTGGTGCCCGTCGTCCATGACGATGGCCTTCGCGCCCGCCGCGGCGGCGGCCCGGGCGCCGGCGGCGCGGTCGCGGGCGATCCACACCGTCAGGTCGTGCGCCAGCATCAGCGGCTCGTCCCCGACCTCGGCGGCGGTGTGGTGTTCCGGATGGACCTGAAGCGGCCCGGCCAGGGCGCCACCGTAGCCTCGCGACAGGACGGCCGCACCCAGCCGTCGGGCCAGTTCCCGCACGACCGGCGTCTTGCCGGTGCCCCCGACGGTGAGGTTGCCGACACAAAGCACCGGGACGCCCGGGTCCGCCGGCGTTCCGCGCGCGATCCGCCGCGCCGTGGCCGTGGCCCAGATCCAGGACAGCGGCGTCAGCAGGGCGCGGGCGACGGCGCCGATCCGCCGGTCCCGGCTGTACCACCAGCGTGGTGTCGCGAGCTTCATGCGGACAGCATCGGCGTCAGGAGGTCCAGCGCGGCCTCCAGCGCCTGGCCCTGCCGCGCGGCGTGGTCCAGGGCGGCCTCACCCATCCGCCGAGCGATGTGCGGATAGTCCAGCAGGCCGCGGAGATGCCGGGCCAGGGCGTCGGCGTCCGCGGCCTCGATGGCGGCGGCGTCGGCGAACAGTCCGGCATAGAGCTCAGCAGCGTTGAAGGCGTGCGGACCCGTCACGATCGGGCGGCCGATGCGGGCCGGCTCCAGGGGGTTGTGGCCGCCGATGCCGGGCAGGAAGGCTCCGCCCATCACGACGATGTCGGCCAGGCGGAAGAACAGGCCAAGCTCACCCAGGGTGTCGGCCACATGGATCGGCCCGCTCGGGGCCTCGCCCTGGCTGCGGCGGCTGGCGGCGAAGCGCGCCGCAAGGTCGGCCCCCCGATCGGGGTGGCGCGGCGCGATCACGAGCTGCGCCTCGTCCTCGGCGGGGACCGCCGCCCGGAACGCCTCCACCAGGATCTCGTCCTCGCCGGGATGGGTGCTGGCGGCCAGGATCACCTTGCGCCGGCCCGACGCCGCCCGCAGCCGGGCAAGCTCGTCGGGATCGAACGGCAGGGGCGCGCCCGCGAGTTTCAGGTTCAGTCGCGGACCAGGCGCGCCGCCAAGGCCGGCCAGCCGCTCGGCGGTAGCGGCGTCCTGCGGGAGGATGAGATCGAACGACGAGAAGATCTCGTGGGCCGCCACCGGATAGCGTCCCCAGCCCCGGGCGCTCTGTTCGGTCATGCGCGCCGAGAGCAGGGCCAGCCGCACCCCGCGGCGGTGGGCCTGTTGGATGAGGTTGGGCCAGAGCTCGCTCTCGATGAACACGCCCAGGTTCGGTCGCCAGTGACCGAGGAACCGGTCGACCGCGCGGGGAAGGTCCAGCGGCAGATACTGGTGGATCACGTCGGAGGGCAGGCGGCGCGCCAGCATCGACGCGGCGGTGACCGTGCCCGAAGTGACGAGCAGGGCCACGTCGGGCCAGCGGGCGCGTAGAGCCTCCACCAGCGGCAGGAGCGAGGTCGCCTCGCCCACGCTGACCCCGTGCAGCCACGCGAGCGGGCCGTCCGGACGGCTGACCGTGGTGCGGCCCAGCCGTTCGCCCAGCCGCGCGGGATCCTCCTTCCCCCGGCCGGCCCGCTGCCGCAACAGCGGCGGGGCGAGCGGCTCGAGCAGGCCGGTCAGGGCCCCATAAAGAGCGAGCGGCAGCGGCCTCACACCACCTCGGCGGGGGCGAGACGGCAGGCGTGAGCGGCGTCGGTCTCCACCTGCAGCGTGGCGTGGCCGATGCGGAAGCGGCGCTCCAGGCCCTCGCAGGCCATGTGCAGGAAGCGGTCGCCATCGGCGTTGGCGGGGCGCAGGATGTGGGCGGTCATCGCGGTCTCGGTGGTCGAGATCGCCCAGACGTGCAGGTCGTGGACATCCTCTACGCCCGGCAGGTCCTGGAGCCAGCGGCGGACCTCGTCGACGTCGATGCCGCGTGGGGCGGCGTCCAGCGCCAGGTCCATGGAATCGCGAAGCAGGCTCCACGTGCCCAGCACGATGACGCCGGCGATGATCAGGCTGAGGGCAGGGTCGATCCAGAGAACACCCGTCTGCGCCATGGTGAAGGCTCCCGCGACCACGGCCAGCGAGACGCCCGCGTCGGCGGCCATGTGCAGGAAGGCGCCGCGCACGTTGAGGTCCGAGTGGCTGCCACGCATGAACAGCATGGCCGTGGCGCCATTGATCAGCACGCCAAGGCTGGCGGTGGCCATGACGACGCCGGTGTCCATGGCGGCCGGCTGGGCCAGCCGGTGGACCGCCTCCGACACGATGGCGCCCACGGCGACCAGCAGCAGGACGGCGTTCGCGAGGGACGCCAGGATCGTCCCCTTGCGCAGTCCATAGGTGCGGCGGCCGGTCGGCGCGCGCCGGGCCAGCACCGTCGCGCCCCAGGCCAGCAGCAGGGACAAGACGTCCGAGAGGTTGTGCCCGGCGTCGGCGAGCAGGGCGAGCGACCCGGTCCACAGGCCGGCGGCGACCTCGGCGGCGACGAAGGCCGTGTTCAGGATCACGCCGATGGCGAAGGCCCGGCCCATGTTCGCGGGCGCGTGGTGGTGATGGCCGCCGGCGTGGTGCGCGTGGCCATGATGGTGGCCGTGATCGTGATGATCGTGGTGGTGGTCGTGGGCCATCGAAGGCCTATGTCTCACCGACGCGTCGCAAGGGCAATGCGGCTGGGACCGCGCCGCGTTAGCAGGCTGGCGGCGGGCGCGCTTCCATAGTTGAAGTCCCGGTTGAATGTGCAACGGGGGGGGGCGCCGACCAGGCCCTCGGGAGGACGTGAGGATGCGGTTTTCCAACAAGGTCGTGATCGTCACCGGCGGGGCCTCGGGCATCGGCCTCGCGGCTGCCCGTCGGTTCCACGCCGAGGGCGCGGCGGTGGTGATCGCCGACGTCCAGGACGAGCCCGGAAAACGGGCGGCGGCGGAGCTGGGCGACGGTCGCTGCGTCTATCAACGCACCGACGTGGCATCGTGGCAGCAGGTGGAGGCGCTAGTCGCCCTGGCAGAGGCCGAGTTCGGCGGGCTCGACGTCCTGTTCAACAACGCCGGCGTCGGCTGCTTCGCCGCGACCCCCGACCTCACGCCCGAGGAATGGCGGCGGGTGATGGCCATCGACCTCGACGGGGTCTTCTACGGCTGCAAAGCGGCGATCCCGGCCATGCGCAAGCGCGGCGGCGGGGCGATCGTCAACACGGCCTCGATCTCAGGCATGGCGGCCGACTTCAGCTTCGCGGCCTACAACGCCGCCAAGGCCGGCGTGATCAACTACACCCGCGCCGTCGCCATCGACCACGCGCACGAGAAGATCCGCGCCAACGCCGTCTGCCCGGGGCCGGTGGATACGCCGATCATCGCGGGCATCAACGAGATGCAGGGCGTCCGGCAGGTCTGGGACAAGGCCGTGCCCCTGGGCCGGTTCGCCAGGCCGGAGGAGATCGCGGCCGTCGTGCTGTTCCTGGCCTCGGACGATGCGTCCTACATGACGGGCGCCATCGTGCCGGTGGACGGCGGCGTGACGGCGCACACCGGCCAGCCCGACCTCCCCGGCATGCTGGGCCTGCGCGGGGCCTAGCGGCCAGAGACCATCGCTTCGGCCCGACGGGTGGCCGCCGAAAGGCGTGCCGACCAATCCGCGATCAGCCCGGCGATGACGGCGTCGTCGGCGTCGGCGGGCACGTGGAGCGGGCCTTCCCAGACCACGGCGCCGCGCCCGAACGGGGCGGCGAACATCACCTTATCCCAGGTGTTTTCCAGCCGCCACGCCGGACCGGCGGCGATGCCCATCAGGTAGACCGGCTGGCCCGACCGTCGGGCGATCTGCAGGGCGCCGGCGGCGATCACTTCATTGGGCCCGCGGGGGCCGTCAGGCGTGACCACGAGCGCGCCGCCGTCCTTCACCCAAGCCGTGGCCTCGCGGATGGCGGCGACCGCCTGGCGCGCCTTGGCCGCGTCGCCTTTCTTGGCGGAGGAGGCGCGGATGGCGGGGAAGCCCGACATGTCCAGCGCGCGGGCGATGAACTCGCCGTCAGCGGAGGGCGAGATCAGGCACTTGGTCCGCTTGCGCCACCATTGGGGCGCGGTGGCGAGGCAGAGCGGGATGCGGCCATGCCAGAAGAGGGCGATCGCGCCCCGGGTGTCGTCGGCCAGCACCGGCTCGACGCAGGCGAGGTTCTCGTGCCGCCAGCGCACGGTGCGCAGCACGAGGCGCAGATAGGTCCCCAGCACCCAGCCGAGAAAGGCCTGGACGCCGTCCGATCGCAGGAGGGCCTTCACGCGGCGGGCTCCGCCTCCAGGTCCTGGCTCCTGGCCAGCCGGGCGTAGAGGCCGCGTTTGGCGACCAGGCTCTCGTGGTCGCCGGTCTCCACGATGCGGCCGCGGTCGACGACGTAGATCCGGTCGGCGCCGCGCACGGTGGAGAGGCGGTGGGCGATCAGCAGGGTCGTGCGGCCGGCCATCAGGCGCTTCAACGCGAGCTGCACCTGGGCCTCGCTCTCGGTGTCGAGGGCGCTGGTGGCCTCGTCCAATAGCAGGATCGGGGCGTTCTTCAGGAAGGCCCGGGCGATGGCGATGCGCTGGCGCTGGCCGCCCGACAGGCGCGCGCCGGCCTCGCCGACCACGGTGTCGTAACCCTCGGGCAGTTCGGCGATGAACTCGTGCGCGGCGGCGGCGCGGGCCGCTGCCTCGACCTCGGCGGCGGCGGCGTCGGGTCGGGCGTAGGCGATGTTGGCCCTGACGGTGTCGTCGAACAGGAACGGCTCCTGGGTGACGAGGGCGATCTGGTCGCGGAGCGAGGCCAGGGTCGCCTCCCGCACGTCGCGACCGTCCAGCGTCACGCGGCCGCCGGTGACGTCGTAGAAGCGCGGGATCAGGTTCAGGATCGTGCTCTTGCCGCCGCCCGACGGGCCGACGAGCGCCACGGTCTCGCCGCGGCGAGCCTCGAGGCTGACGCCGTCCAGCGCGGGCGGGCCCTCGACGCCATAGCGGAAGGCCACGTCCTCGAAGCGGATGGTCCCTTCGGCGCGGGAGAGAGCCAGCGCCCCCGGCCGTTCGCGCACCTCCGGCTCGACGTCCAGGGCGGCGAACAGGCGGCGGGCGGCGGACATGCCCTCGGCGAAGACGGTCTGCAGGTTGGCGAGCTGGCGCAGCGCCTGGCTCGCCATGGTCAGGGCGGCGATGAAGGAGAAGAACGCGCCGGCGTTCATCTCGCCGTGGGTGGAGCGCCAGCCGGCGTAGGCGAACACGATGGCGACAATCAGCGTCATCAGCAGCTCGGTGGCCGGCGCCGCGCGGGCGCGGGCGTTGGCGCCCTTGGTCAGGTGCTGCTGGCGGCGGCGCACGACCTCGGCCACCCGTCCTTCTTCGTAGGCCTCGCGGTTCTCCAGCTTCACGACGCGGACCCCGTCCAGGCTCTCCATGATCGCCGACGAGAGCGCGGAGGTCTCGGCCATGGCGCCTTTGGCGGCCTTGGTCGTGCGCTTTGAGAAGCGGCGCATGATCACGCCCGCCAGCGGCACGACGCCGATCAGCACCAGCGAGAGCATCCAGTCGTTGGCGACCATGACCAGCACGGCGCCCAGGAAGATCAGCAGGTTCTGGGTGTAGTTCACGATCCCCGACGTCGCGGCCTCGCGGATCAGGCCGGCGTCGTACAACACCGAGGAGACCGCCGCGCCCGAGTGCTGGCTGCGCAGGTGGGCGAGGTCGGCCCGCACCAGCTTGCCGAACAGCTGCACTTGCACGTCGCCGACCACGGCGTTGCCGATTCGGTTGACGAGGGTGGCCTGGACGACCTGGGCCAGGGTGCGCGCCAGGGCCAGGACCGCGATGGTCAGCGGTAGCCACAGGATCGCGCCCGGCTTGTGGAACACCAGCAGGTCGTTGGTGGCCGGCTCGATGATCCGCACCAGCTCGGCGCTGCAGTAGGCGACCACCACGGCGGCCAGCATCGCCACGACCCAGCCCTTCCAGCGGGGCGCCATGTAGATGCGGGCCACCCGGGCGATCAGCTCGCGGGCGGTCAGTTCGGGCCGGCCCGGCTCGCTCATGAGGCTTTGTCGCTCATCGGGCTGGGGTCGGACGTTGCGGCGGCGAAGTCAAGCGGAGGTCAGCTGGCGGCGAGGGCCGCCTCGATCTCGGCGATGGCGTCGCTGACCGCGCTGTCCTCGTCGCCGAAGATCCCGTCCCAGACCATCTTGAGGAAAGGGCCCGCCTGGCCCGCGCGGTCGCGGTCATGCTCCTGCTTCCAGGCCCGGAGGCGCTCCAGCACCTGACGCGCCGCCTCGGGCTCGGCTGCGCCCCGATGCTGGCGCCACCAGGTGAGGTCCTCTGTCGCCTGCACGGCATGTCTCCACGGCCCAGCGCCGCCCAGCATATTGGCCGGGTCGGAGGTCGCATTCCAGAGCCTGTCAGTCGGCGTGGACCTCGACGGTGGCCGACGGGGGCGCGCGGTTGGGCCTCAGTAGCAGCACCGCCGGCACGATCACGCAGGTGATCAGCGCCATCCACATGAAGATGTTGGCGTAGCCGATCATCGCCGCTTGCCGGGTGATCTCCCCGTTCAGCACCTGCGCGCCGGTCGGGCTGCGGAGATCCATCAACGGCGGCAGTAGGTAGCGCATCACCGGGTTGGACGGGTCCATTCGCCCGGCGAGCTCGCTGTGCGCGCCGGCCGAGTTGCGGAGGACCGCGGCCAGGACGATGGAGATGCCGACGCTGGAGCCCAGGCTGCGGACCATGGTGGAGACGATGGTGCCCTCGACCCGGTGGCTCTGGTCGAGGGTGGCGTAGGCCAGGGTGCTGAGCGGCGAGAACAGCAGGCCCACGCCGAAACCCTGGATGAACCCGCTGACCAGGATCGGCGTCGAGGTCATGTCGAGGTTGAAATTGCCCATCATCCCCAGGCCGCCGACGCAGAACACGAGGCCGAGGAACAGGCACATGCGAGGGCCCAGGCGCGCCATGGCGGTGGGCACCAGGAGGAACGACACCAGCGAGCCCAGCCCGCGTGTCATGCTGGCCATCCCGGCCTGGGTGGCGGAATAGCCCAGTAGGTTCTGCATGAACGACGGGAGCAGGGCCGTTGTCGAGAACAGCAGCACGCCCACGAAGAACCCGAACAGGGTGGTGCCGATGAAGTTGCGGTCCTTGGCGAGGTCGCGGTGGAAGAACGGGTGCTCGGCGGTGGCGGTCTGGACGATGAAGACCCAAAGGCCCGCCAGGGCGATGGCGGTCTCGATCCAGATCTCGTGCGAGTCGAACCAGTCGCGCCCCGGCCCGCGGTCCAGCATGGCCTGCAGACCGATGATGAAGGCGATCAGGCCGCCGAAGCCGACGAAGTCGAATGGCCGCGCCCGGCCGCCGGGATCGTGCGCCATCCACCGCAGCAGGCCGAGGGTCGCCAGGATCCCGATGGGCACGTTGATGTAGAAGACCCAGCGCCAGTCGAGGTTCTCGGTGATGCCGCCGCCCAGCGTGGGGCCGGCGATCGGACCGAGGATCACCGCCGCGCTCCAGATGCTCATCACCCGCGGGATCATGGTCATCGGGAAGATGTCGAGCATGACCGACTGGGAGAGCGGCATCAGCCCGGCGCCGGCCAATCCCTGCAGCACGCGGAAGGCGACCATCTCGGGGACGTTCTGCGCGAGGCCGCAGAGCATGGAGGCGATGGTGAAGCCCACGATCGACCAGACCAGCATGGTCCGGCGTCCGATCTTCTGCGCCAGCCAGCCGGCCAGCGGCGTCGCGACGGCCGTGGCGAGGATGTAGGAGGTGAGCACCCAGGTGATCTCGTCCTGGGAGGCCGACAGGCTGCCCTGCATGTGCGGCAGGGCGACGTTCGCGATGGTGGAATCCAGCGTGTACATCAGCGTCGCCAGCATCAGGGCGCCGGTGATGGGGATGCGGTTCCTAACGTCCTGCGCCGACGCCATCCCGCCCTCCCGCGGCTTCGTCCGCACGCCATTCCGCGGCCGAGGCCGCATAGAGGCCGACGACGTCGCTCAGCCGCTGCGCCTTCGCCTGGGCCAGGTCGCGGCGATCGCGGTCGAGCTGGCGGCGGGCCTGGATGACCTCGGTCGCGGTGCGCCCGCCCAGCCGCGCGGCGTTGAGTGTCACCTCGGCGGACTCGCCGCTCAGCGACACCGCCCGGCTCAAGGCTTCCACCCGCTGGCGGTCGGTTTCCAGCGCCGCCATGGCGTCGGACATCTCGACGAAGGCGCGGAGCACGGTCAGCCGATAGCGGGCCAGCGCCTCGCGCGCGCCCGCCTCCGCCTGACGGGTCCGCGCCTTGCGCGCGCCGCCGTCGAATACTGGCGCGGTCAGGCCCCCCAGCAGCGTCCAGCCGGAGGCGTCGGTCGAGATCACGTCCTGCGGTTTGATCGCCGAGAGGGCGCCATTGGCGGACAGGCGGATGTTGGGATACTGGTCGGCCAGGGCAGCGCCGATCTCGGCCGTCGCCGCGTGCAGCTCGGCTTCGGCGGCCAGGATGTCGGGTCGGCGGCGGATCAGGGACGAGGGCACGCTTACCGGCGTCGTCGCCGGCATGGTGAGCTGCGCGAGGTCGAAGTCTGGCGCGGTCCAGGCGGCGGGCGCGCGGCCGACCAGCAGGGCAAGCTGGTGCCGGGCGGCGTCGTGCTGCCGGTGCAGCGGCGGCAGCAGCGCCTCGTCCTCGGCGAGCTGGGCCTCCACCTGGGTGACGGTGATGCGGGGGATTCCGCCGATCGCATAGGCCTTGTGCGCCAGGTCGAGCAGGGCGCGGTCGTCGGAAACGATCGATTCCAGTGCGGCGATCTCGCCCCGCAGTCCGGCGATCCGTACCGCCTGCAGCGCCACGTTGGCGCTCAGCGCGAGGTACGCCGCATCGGCCTCGTGCGCGGCCTGACGGGTCCGCGCGCCAGCCGCCTCCTCGCGTCGGCGCGCGCCGCCAAAGAGGTCTAGATCGTAGCTGACCCGTCCGCCGAGCGAGAAGACGTTGAAGGTGCGGGCGCGGCCGAACTCCGAGAACTGGGATGTGTTCGACGGCCCCGAGAAGCCGAACGAGGCCGGGTTGAATTTCTGGCGCTGAGCCGAGCCGGTGCCCTCCACCTCCGGCTTGCGCAGGCCGGCCGCTTCCTGTTCGGCGGCCTGGTAGCGTTCGAGTTTGGCGCGGGCCGCCGCGACGCTCGGGCTGTCGGCCAGGGCCTGCCGGATCACGGCGTCAAGCGCCGGCGAGCCGAGGGCCTGCCACCAGGGACCGGCGGTGCGGACGTCAGGGTCAAGGCTGACGCCGGGGGGCGGCTTCTCGCCCGACATGGCATAGCCCGACAGCGTGGGGTCGGGGGCCGGCGCCGCGAAGTCGGGTCCGACGGTCGCGCAGCCCGAGACGACGATTCCGAGGCTCGCGAGGAC
This sequence comes from Pseudomonadota bacterium, assembly GCA_046725615.1. Classification (GTDB taxonomy): domain Bacteria; phylum Pseudomonadota; class Alphaproteobacteria; order Caulobacterales; family Caulobacteraceae; genus Phenylobacterium. The sequence continues at coordinate 664 of JBKOYY010000035.1, read as the reverse complement.
GACGGTGAGAAGGCCGGAACGGCGGAAGGCGGCGCGGGACATGCCGGGCCTACTTCCGCTCGCGGGCGTCGCGCACATCGACCTTCACCTTGGCCGACAGGCCGGCGCGGCCGGCGCGCTCGGGGGGCGGGCGGTCGAACTCGATGCGCACGGGCAGGCGCTGGGTGACCTTGACCCAGTTGCCGGTAGCGTTCTGGGCGGGCAGGACCGAGAAGGCCGAGCCGGTGCCCGGCGCGAAGCTGGCCACATGGCCGCGCAGCTTGCCGCCCGGATAGGCGTCGACGTCGATCTCGACGGGCTGGCCGACCTCCATGTGACGGATCTGGTCTTCCTTGAAGTTGGCCTCGATCCACGGCCGGCCGGAGAGCAGCCAGAACGCCGTCTGGGATGCGTTGAGGTAGGCGCCCACCGGAAGCTGGTCGACCCGGGCGACCACGCCATCGGCCGGGGCGACGACGGTGCCGAAGTCGCGGTTCAGCCGCGCCCGTTCCAGCTGGGCCTTGGCCTGCTGCACCGCCGGGGCGGCGTCGGCGACGTTCGGATCGCCGCCGAGGGCGGCGAGGGCCTGGGCGGCCTGTTCCTGGGCGGCGGCGAGCTGCTCGCGCGCCTGCTTGGCGGTGTGGACGGCCTGGTCGACGACCTGGCCTGAGGCCGCCCCGGCCGC
>JBKOYY010000066.1:0-7433 GCA_046725615.1 Pseudomonadota bacterium | reverse complement strand
CCCCCGAGCGCACTTCCCGGAAGAAGCTGCGGACCACGGATTCGGGCGTCGCTGCGGGGGCAGGGACGGTCGCCGACGCCGCGGCGAGAAGCAGGACAGAGGATGCAGGCATGGCGGGCTCCATCGGTTCGTCGCCACGCTAAGCTTGGTGTGATCGCAAGTACCGTTGTGATATGGCCAATTCCATTTGCATGATTGCAAGCCAATGGACGACTGGAACGACCTGAAGCTGGTGCTGGCCGTCGCGCGCGCAGGCACGCTGACCGGCGCCGCGCGCGCCCTCGGTATCGACCACTCCACAGCCTATCGCCGCATGACGGCGCTGGAGCGGCGGCTGGCGGTCCGGCTGTTCGACCGCCTGCCGGGCGGGCGCTATGCGCCGACGCCGGCGGGGGAGCGGATGTCGGCGGCGGCGGAGCGGATCGAAGGCGAAACCGCAGCCCTCGACCGCGACCTGCTGGGCGCCGACCTGCGGCTGAGCGGGCGCTTGCGGGTGACCTGTTCGGAAAGCCTGGCCTATGCGCTGCTCACCCCCTGTGTCGCCGGCTTTCGGCGCGAGCACCCGGGGATCGCCGTGGACGTGGCCATCGACAACCGCGCCCTCAGTCTCGCGCAGCGGGAGGCGGACGTGGCGCTCAGGGTCTCCCGGCCCCGTGAGCCGAACCTCCACGGTCGCAAGATCGCGGACGTCGCCTGGGCGCTTTACGGCGCGCCAGACCTGGCGGACCGCGCCGGGCGGGCGGAGGCCGGGTTCCGCGATCTGCCCTTCGTCGGCTGGGAAGAGGGCGTGATGGGCGTGAACGTCGCCGACTGGCTGAGCCGGGAGGTTGCGGACGCCGCCATCGTCTACCGCACCAACAGCGTCGTGAACCAGCTCGTGGCGGCGCGCGAGGGCGTCGGCCTGGCGCTCCTGCCGTGCTTCGTCGCCGACCCGGAGCCGGGCCTGCTGCGCATGGGCGAACGGTTGGGGGACCTGTCGCGCGAGCTCTGGATCGTGACCCATGAGGACCTGCGCCGCACCGCGCGCGTCCGGGCTTTCATGGACTGGGCCTTCGCCTATCTCACGGCCCGGCGGGCAAGGCTCGCGGGCGAGGCGGCAGCGGTGTCCCCGGCGACACGCGTGGAGCGCCCCGGCCCGGGGCGCGAGGGCCGGGACGGCGCTGTTCGCGTCTAGTCGCCTGGCGAGGTTCTTCTCAGCTCAGCCACTTCCGGCCCGGCCGGCGCCTCGCCTGACCTCGTTGTCGCAGGAGCGGGGCGAGGCGGCGGCGGAGGTCGCGGGCGCTAAGGCTGGGGCTGGCGTCGATGGCGTCGGTGAGGAGGTCGGCGAGGCGCTCCTCGCGGTCGTCGTAGGCGGCGGCGAGGCGCTGGGCGAACGCGGGGTCGCGGGCGATCCAGTCGCAGAGGGTGCGGCGGGGCGGCAGGCCCCGGCGGCCGGCGGCGCTGCGGACCGTGTGGCCCTGGCGGATCGCGTCGACCAGGGGCTCCAGCGCCGACATGCGGCGAGCCCTGGCGCGGGCGGTGCGGCCCATGCGGGTGGCGAACGCGAGAGCGGCGTCGAACTCGGGCCGCGCGCGCCGCCACGCCAGGATCACCGGATAGGCAGGCATGGCCGGGTCGGCCCGGCGAAGGCGCTTGAGGCCGGTCCCGCGGGCGACGCGCAGCACCACCTGGTCGGCGAGGTCGGGGTCGAATGTGGCGGGGCCGCGGGGTTTGAGCAGCTGGGCGCGCAGGCCCTGGCGGTCCTTGATGATGCGCCGGGCCTCCTCGCCGAACACGACCTGGGTCTGCATCCAGTGGCGGATGGTGGCGGCGCCGGGCATGGCCGGGTCGGCGGCGATGGCGCGGAGCGGCTCGCCGGCCGCGAGCCCCTCGGCGAAGGCCGGATCACGGCCGGCCCAGCGCGAGACGGTGGCGACGTGGACCCCGTGGTCGGCGCAGATGGCCTGGATGCGCTCGCCGGCGGCGAGGCGGCGCAGGATGCCGGCCTTGGCCTCGGCGCGGCGGATGGCGAGCTCGCGGGGGCTGAGCGGCGGCGTCATGCGCGAACAAAATAGGAACATGAGCGGCCCGCGCAAGGGCGGCGGACGTCGCGTCATAGGGCGCCTGCACTATTCAAAGGGCGGGCGCCCTCAGGCTCAATGCCCGGATCAAAAATCTGGGGTGAGTTCAAATGGACAAGTTGCTCAAGGGGGCCGCGATCGGCGCCCTTCTCGGTTTCGCCGCGCTGGCCGCGCCGCAAGCCGCCACGGCCGAGACGCTGTACGCCACCGACTTCAGCGGCGCGGCGACGCTCGGCGCCGGGGTGAGCGCCGTCGTCACCGCCGGCGGCGGCGCGGTGGAGAACGTCGGGGCCGGGGTGGCCGGCTATTACACCGGCGACGTGTTCCGCAACGACACGGGCAATGCCGGGCCCAGCACCGCCTCGTCCTGGTCGCTGTCGGGCATCGGCGCGCACGACGCCGTCGACATCAACTTCACGCTGGCGTTCCTCGACTCCTGGGACAGCGACAACGGCTCGCCATCGCCGGACTACCTGCGGATCCTGATCGACGACGTGGAGGTGCTGCGGCTGACCTCGGCGGCGGCGAGCGGCAGCACCACCTTCCTGGGCGGCGGCACGCAGGTGGCGTCGGGGGCGCTCTTCAACAGCTTCGGCTTCTACTACGACATGGACCGGATCGTGGACATGTCCACCGCCGGGGCCCTGACGTTCGCGCACACCGGCTCGACCCTGAAGCTGTCGATCATCGCGGACGGGGCCGGCTGGCAGGGCGGCACGGACGAGAGCTGGGGCATCGACAACCTGTCGATCAGCAGCCTGACGCGCGGCGGGCCGGGCGCGGTGCCCGAGCCGGCCACCTGGGCGATGATGATCCTGGGCTTCGGCGCGGTCGGCGCCATGGCGCGCGGCCGGCGGATGCAGCTCGCTTAGAGCCTTTCCCGTTCAAACGGGATCGTTTGAACGGGATGAAAAGGCTCTAAATCAAGGGCTTGAGCGCGTTCTGACCGCAAAACCGGTGTCCACTTTTGCGGAACGCGCTCGGGAGCTCTTCAGGCTGCGGCTGGCCGGGGTGAAGGCCAGCCGCGACATGGCCGGAGCGGCGAGGGGCGGCGACGGGGAGGTCGCGGTCTCTCGCCCTTTTTTTGTGACGTCAGGGATTCCTGTGACGTCAGGCGGCCGTGTAGCCGCCATCGACGACCAGCTCGGCGCCGGTCATGAAGCTGCTCTCGTCCGAGGCCAGGAAGACGATGGCGTCGGCGATCTCGCGCGGGACGCCCAGGCGGCCCATGGCGTGGCGCGAGATGATCATGTCGCGCATCTCGTTCTCGTTGCCCGAGTCCCGCAGGCTGTTGGTGACCATCGGCGTCTCGATGAAACCGGGATGGACCGAGTTCACCCGCACGCCCACAGGCGCGAGCTCGAGCGCCACGGCCTTGGTCATCAGGGCCACCCCGCCCTTGGAGGCGCAGTAGGCGGCGGCGCCAGGCATGCCCACCTTGCCGAGGATCGAGGACAGGTTGACGATCGAGCCGCGGCCGGCGGCGGCCATCACCGGCGCGGCGTGGCGCACGCCCAGGAACGTGCCGTCGAGGTTGATGCCGACCACGCGGCGCCAGCCCTCGAGCGTGGCCTCCAGGATCGGCTCGCCGCCGCCGACGCCGGCCGAGTTGACCAGCACGTCGAGGCGGCCGAACCGCTCCACGGCGTGGGCGACGACCTCGGCCCAGCGGGCCTCGTCGGTGACGTCGTGGAGGAGGAAGACGGCCCGGCCGCCGGCGGCCTGGATCTCGTCGGCGACCGCCTGGCCGGCCTCGGCCTGCATGTCGGTCAGGACGACGGCGGCGCCCTCGCGGGCGAGACGCCGGGCGCTCTCGGCGCCCAGGCCCGACGCGGCCCCGGTGATGATCGCGACCTTGCCTTCGACGCGTCCGGCCATGTGGTCTCCTGTCAGTTCACCCGGCGCTCGCGGCCGGCCCAGTAGGGTTCGCGCAGCTCGCGCCGCAGGATCTTGCCCGACGCGTTGCGCGGGATCGCCTCCACCACGTCGACGCTCTTGGGCGCCTTGAAGGCGGCGATGCGGGTGCGGGCGAAGGCGATGATGTCGGCGGGGTCGACGGTCATGCCGGGCTTGGGCACGACCACGGCCTTGACCGCCTCGCCCCACTTCTCGTCGGGCACGCCGATGACGGCGACTTCCGCGACCGCCGGGTGGCCGTAGATCGCGCTCTCCACCTCGGCCGGGTAGATGTTCTCCGCGCCGGAGATGATCATGTCCTTCACCCGGTCGTGGATGTAGAGGTAGCCGTCCTCGTCCAGGTAGCCGGCGTCGCCGGTGCGCAGCCAGCCGTCCTCCGCCACCGTGGTGGCGGTGGCCTCGGGCAGTTTCCAGTAGCCGGTCATGTTGGCGATCGAGCGGGTGGCGACCTCGCCCACCGTGTGCGGCGGCAGGACGTTTCCGGCCTCGTCCACGATGCGGATCTCGACGCCGGGCATCGGCACGCCGGCGGCGCGCATCCGCGGCGTGCCGGCGGGGTCGTGGTCTTCCGGCGGCAGGTAGACGATGGTGCCGCAGGTCTCGGTCATGCCGTACTGCTGGACGAAGCCGCAGCCGAACACCTCCATGCACTCGCGCAGCAGGTCGAGCGGGATCGGCGAGGCGCCGTAGAGGATGTACTTCATCCGGCTGTAGTCGACCTGGCGGGCGCGGGGCTGGCGCACCACGATCTGCAGCGCGGCGGGGACCATGAACATCTTCGAGACGCGGTCGTGCTCGATGAAGTCCAGCACCTTCAGCGGGTCGAACTCGCGGGCCACCACGCCCTTGGCGCCGTTCATCAGGCCGACGATGCCCCAGCCGGTGCCGCCGATGTGGGCGACGGGCATGGCCACGAGGCTGATGTCGTCCGGGCCCCAGGTGTTCCAGGCCATCCTGGCCTCGGCGGCCTGGCGGCGGCCGCCCAGGATGTTGTCGTGGCAGAGCATCACGCCCTTGGGCTTGCCGGTGGTGCCCGAGGTGTAGAGCTGGACCGCCACGTCGCGGGTGGTGATCGGGATGGCGGGGTCGGTGGAGCCAGCGGCGTCGCGCCAGGCCTCGAAGGTCGGATGCTCGCTGCCCGGCTCCATGGCGATGACCTTGGGCTGGCGCGCCAAGAGCTTCGCCACCTCGGGCGTCTGGGCCATGACCTCGGGGCCGACGAAGACCAGCGGGGCCTCGCTGTCCTGGACGATGTAGGCCACCTCGGGCGGGGCCAGGCGCCAGCCGATGGGCGTGACCACGACGCCGGCCTTGGCCGCGCCGAACAGCAGCTCGAAGTAGTGGTCGCTGTTCTTGCCGACGTAGGCGATCCGCTGGCCCTTGGAGAGGCCCTCGGCGATCAGGGCGTTGGCGACCTGGTTCGTGTGGCGGTCGAAGTCGGCGAAGGTGGTGTCGCGGCCCTCGAAGGTCAGCGCGACCGCGTCGCCGCGGACGCGGGCCTGGTAGCGGGCGACGTCGCCCAGGGTGGTCATCTGGCCGAAGTCGAGTTCGGGCGCGGTGCTGGCGTCGGTCATGCCGCGAAGGAGCCGCCCCGCCGTGGCGTAAGGCAAGGGCGCCGCTGGGGGAGGGACGTGCGCTAGGCGCAGACCTCGCGCAGGCAGGCTCGCAGCCAGCGGTGCGCCGGATCGGCGTCGAGCCGCGGGTGCCACAGCATCGAGACGCTGAACGGCGTCGCCGGCAGCGGGACGGGGACAGTGTGCAGGCCCTGGCGCAGGCTGCGGGTGTGGCGGTCGGGGACGGTGGCCACGAGGTCCGACGCCGCGGCCAGGGCGATGGCCCCCGAGAAGCCGCCGACCAGGGCGCCGACCCGCCGCCGGAGCCCGGCGGGCAGGAAGGGCAGGTCGACGGCGTCGGCCTCCTCGCCGGTGCGCGAGACGACGACGTGCGCGGCGGCCAGGTAGCGATCGGCGGTGAGGGCGTCGTCCGCGAGGGGATGGCCGGCGCGGACCACGACCACCAGCCGGTCCTCGAACAGGGCCCGGGCGCGGACCTCGGGGCCGATGGCTGTGTCGACGACGCCGGTCTCCAGGTCGACCCGGCCGTCGCGCAAGGGCGCGCTGTCCTTGTCGGGCTTCTGCAGGAAGTTGAGGCGCACGCCCGGCGCCTCGGCCGCGACGCGGGCGACGAGGGCCGGGCCGAAGTTCTCCACGAAGCCGTCGCTGGTCCGCAGGGTGAAGGTGTGGGCAAGGCCGGCGAGGTCGACCGTGTCGTCGGGGCGCAGGACCGCCTGGGCGTCCTGGACCAGGTCGTGGACGCGGGCGCGCAGGGCCTCGGCGCGCGGGGTCGCGACCAGCCCGCGGCCGGCGCGGACCAGCAGCGGATCGCCGGTGGTCTCCCGCAGGCGCGCGAGGGCGCGGCTCATGGCCGAGGGGCTGAGACGCAGCCGGCGGGCGGCGCCGGCGACGCTGCCCTCGCTGAGCAGGACGTCCAGCGTCAGCAGCAGGTTGAGATCGGGCGGCGCGGGCATCGCGCCACCCTAGCAGGCTTTTCCGCAAGACATGGCGTTTCATGCACGATTGACGTGCAAATGCTGCGCGTTCCGCCATGCAAGGCCGCCGCCTAGCTTCCGCCCCGAACTCGGACGGAGGACGGACGATGACGGACAGCACGCTGGAGCGGGGCATGGCGCGGGTGCGGGCGGCCTGGGGGCCGCTCTCCACGCCGCTGGTGGCGGAAGGCCGGGAGGTGCTGGCGGCGCTGGCCGCGGCGCCGGTGTCGGAGCCCTGGCTCGCGGCGCTGGTGGCGGAGGCGCCGGCGAGCCGGGAGCTGTATCGCGATCCTGACCACGGCTTCGTGCTGCTGGCGCACGCCGAGCCGGCGGGGCTCTACCGGCCGCCGCACGACCACGGCGCGGCCTGGGTGATCTATGCCGTCCAGCACGGCGAGGTGGAGATGCGGACCTACGGCCGGCTCGAGGGGGCGGACGGGACCGGACTGGTGCGGCGCGACGCCGTGCGGCTGCGGGCCGGGGACGTGGCGGCCTACCTGCCCGGCGACATCCACGACACACGGTGCGTCAGCGAGACGGCGCTGCTGTTCCGTTTCACCGCCCGCGACCTGCGCGAGGAGGACCGGGCGGGTCGCCTGACCCGCTACCCGGCGCCCGCGGCGTGAACGGCCTGCCGGAGCCGCGTCGGACCGCGGCGGTGGCGGCGGTGCTCGCGGCCATGGCCCTGGTGGTGCTGGACGCCGGGATGGCGAACCTGGCGGTCCCGACGATCGGGCGGGCGCTGGGCGCGGCGCCGCGCGAGGCGCTGGTCGTGGTGACCGCCTACCAGGCGGCGCTGGTGATGGCGCTGCTGCCCTGCGGCGCCCTGGGCGAGCGGCTGGGCCACCGGCGGGTGTTCGTGGCCGGCGTGGCGGTGTTCGCGGCGGCGGCGGCGGGCTGTGCGGCGG
>JBKOYY010000046.1:0-10236 GCA_046725615.1 Pseudomonadota bacterium | reverse complement strand
TCACGGTCGGCAGGCGGCTCGCCCTTGACTGTGATGTTCGGCCAGACCTTCGAGTATTCCGCGTTGATCCGCAGCCACTTGCCGTCGGCGTCGTCTTCGGTGTCGGGCTTGATGGCGTCGACGGGGCATTCCGGTTCGCAGACGCCGCAGTCGATGCACTCATCCGGATTGATCGCCAGGAAGTTCTCGCCTTCGTAGAAGCAGTCGACCGGACACACCTCCACGCAGTCCATGAACTTACATTTGATGCAGGGATCCATCACGATGTAGGTCATGGCGGGCGCAATACTCCTGGCGCGAGCGGCGCGGGTTTTTCGCGGTGCGGCGCCCGCTTGTCAATGCGACCGACCGCCAGGATTTCTGGAAGCGGAGATAGGCGGCTGTCTCCCGGATGGCGCGGCTCAGCTTTCCGGCAACGTCGAGTAGAGCTCGCGCGCTTCGCTGGCGGGGCCGCGGCGGTCGCCCATGCCTTCGATGCGGATGGCGATCAGGCGGCCGCCCAGGGCGAAGACGAGCTGGTCGCCGACCTTCACCGGGCGGGCGGGCTTGTCGAGGCGGCTCTCCTGGCCGGCGCGCGTCAGGCGCACCCGGCCCTCGTCGACGTACTTCGCCGCCAGGGAGCGGGTCTTGAAGAAACGGGCGCGCCAGAGCCAGACGTCGGCGCGGCAGGCGTCCACGGCCTTCTCCTCGCTCACGACGCGGCGACCTTGGGCTTGCGGCGGCGACGGCGGGGGCGGCGTGCGGGCGGCGGCGCGTCCTTCAGGGCGGCGAGGGCGGCGAAGGGCGAATGGGGCTTCGGCGGCGCGACTTCCGCGGCCGCCTTCTCGCCGCGGCGACGCCAGGCCACGGGCTCGCCGTCCTTGGGCCGATTGGCCGGGGCGTAGCCGAGGCCTCGCATCAGGTCCTGGGCCTGGGCCGGCGTCCAGCCGAGCTCTTCCCGCGCGGCGTCGGCGAGGACAGCGCCGCCGTTGAGCCGCGGGGCGGCGCGCAGCAGCTCGTCCAGCCGCTCGAGCTGGGCGACGGGAACGGCCCAGCTCCGCACTGCCCGCAAGCCATGGGCGGCGAGGGCGCGGGCCGACGGCCGGGGATGCGGCAGGAGGCTGGGCGTGTCGGCGGGCGGGCGCCAGTCCGGCGCCTCACGGCGGACCAGGGCCTGCAGAAGGGCCTGGGCCTCGGGCCGCAGGAGGCCCGGCTGGAAGATCGAGTGGGCGCCGATCCGCACGCCAAGGCCGCGCAGCGTGCGCCGCTCGACCTGGCTCAGCGCGTGGGTCTCGGCCCGGACCTCGGCCCGGTCCAGCACGCCGCCGGCCTCCGCGAGGCGATAGGCGAGCCCGCGGGCCAAGCCCCTGACCTTGCCATCGGCGATGGCCGCCTCAAGGCGGCGCAGCGGGGCCAGTCGCCGTCCGGCCTCAGCGGCCACGAACGCCTCAAGCCGCCGCGCCGCGCGCTGGCGGGCCGCCTCGTGTCCGAGGTCGCCGAGCAGCCGAACGCGGGGCGAGAACGGCTCGCCGCCCGAGACGACGCCCGCGACCACGCCATCCCACAGGACCGAGCCATCGGGGCTGAGCGCGAAGGCCTCGTCGGGGGCGGCCGAGAGCTGGCCCAGCCGGCGGGCGATCTCGGGGCCCACCGCGTGCCGGGCCGCCGCCCGCAGCGCCTTTTCCTCGAGCACCGTGCCGCCGCTCGCGGCCTCGAACGTCACGCCGCTGAGCCGGCCCACGAAGTGCCCTTCGACGGTCACGGCGCCGTCGGCGCCGACCCCGGCCAGCATCTCCTCGCGCACGCGCAGGCCGCGCATCAGCGCGCTGGTCCGCCGGTCGACGAACCGGGCCATCAGCTTCTCGTGCAGGGTGTCGGAGAGCTTGTCTTCCAGCCCGCGGGTCTGCTGCTGCCAGGACGCGGGGTCGACCAGCCAGTCGGGACGGTTGGCGACATAGGCCAGGGTGCGGACGCTGGCGAGGCGGGTGGCCAGGGTGTCGATCTCGCCGTCGGTGCGGTTCAGGTGCTCGTACTGACGCGATATCCAGTCGTCGCCGATGCGCCGCCGCCGCTCGGTGAGCTGGAGGAAGAACGCCTTGACCAGGGCCACGTGCTCCTCGGTCGCCACCTTGCGGAAGTCGGGGGTCTGGCAGACGTCCCAGAGGCGCATCAGGTTGGTGCGGTCGCGCGTGCGGGTCTTGACCGTCTCGTCCTCGGCCAGCGCCTTCAGAGTGATCTCGTCCAGCGCCTCGGCGGAGAGCTTCAGGCCGGGTCGGTCCGGCAGGCGGGCGAGGCTCCGCATCAGGGCGGGCAGGTTATCGAAATCCAGCTTCGCGTTGCGCCACTCAGCGCCCGCCACGGGCTCGAAGCTGTGGTGCTCCACGGCCTCCACGAGGTCGGGGTCCATGTCCTCGGCCTCGCCCGTGACGCCGAACGTCCCGTCCTTCTGGTAGCGGCCGGCCCGGCCCGCGATCTGGCCGATCTCCTGCGGGTAGAGGTAGCGTGTGCGGCGGCCGTCGAACTTGCGCAGGCCCGCGAAGGCCACATGGTCGACGTCCATGTTCAGGCCCATGCCGATGGCGTCGGTGGCGACGAGGAAATCCACCTCGCCGGACTGGTAGAGGGCGACCTGGGCGTTGCGGGTGCGGGGGCTGAGGCTGCCCATCACCACGGCCGCGCCGCCGCGCTGGCGACGGATCAGCTCGGCGATGGCGTAGACCTGGTCGGCGCTGAACGCGACCACGGCGGACCGGCGCGGCAGCTTGGTCAGCTTCTTGGGGCCCGAATAGGTGAGCTGGCTGAACCGGTCGCGGGTCTGGATCTCGGCGTGGGGCAGCAGGCGGCGCACGAGCGGCGCCATGGTCCCGGCGCCCAGCAGCATGGTCTCGGCCTTGCCTCGGGCGTGCAGCAGGCGGTGGGTGAAGACGTGGCCGCGCTCGGGGTCCGCGCAGAGCTGGATCTCGTCGACGGCCAGGAACTCGACCTCGACCGACAGCGGCATCGCCTCGACGGTGCAGACGTAATACTGCGGCCGCGGCGGAACGATCTTCTCCTCGCCGGTGATCAGCGCCACGGCGCGAGGGCCGCGCGCCTTCACGATCCGGTCGTAGATTTCGCGGGCGAGCAGGCGCAGCGGCAGGCCGATCATGCCCGACGCATGGCCGAGCATCCGCTCGACGGCGAGATGGGTCTTGCCGGTGTTGGTCGGGCCCAGGACCGCCACGAGGCGGGGTGGCGCCACGCCGGAGGGCCGATGGCTCATGGCCTCAACGTGGGATGCGGGAGGGAGTCGGGCAAGCGCGGCATGCTGGCGCCCCGAAGATCGCCGTTCGCAGCATAGGAATTGCGCGCCGGCCGCCGCGGGCTAGGGTCGCGTTCCAATTTTTGATCGGGATCGCCAGGCATGACCCTCTCTCGCCGCCACCTGCTGTTCACGGGCGCCGCCCTCGGCCTCGCCGCCACGCCGCTGGCGGCGCTCGCCGCGGAGGCCAAGGCCGTCAACGATCCGCGGCTCGCGAAGTTGCTGGACGCGTTCGTCGACGAGATCCTGGCGGACAGTCCGGAGACCGCCACCAGCCTCGGGATGGACAAGGGCGTCCGCGCCCCGCTGCGCCGTCGGCTGAGCGACCTGTCCTCCGGCGGCCGGGCCAAGGAGCTGGCCGGCTACGCGGACCGCGCCAAGCGGCTTCAGGCGATCCCCCGCGACAGCCTCTCGGGCAAGGACCTGACCACCTATGACACCGTCCTCTACGCGATGACGACAGGCGCCGAGGGCGGCAAGTTCGCGTACGGCAGGGACTTCGCGGTCCCCTACGTCGTCAGCCAGCAGGACGGCACGGTGGCCAACACCGGCGAGTTCCTGAACGCCCAGCACCTCATCGAGACCGCCGACGACGCCGAAGCCTATCTCGCGCGGCTGGACCATGTGGGCGGGGCGCTGGACCAGGAGAGCGACCGGATCAAGGACGCCGCCGGCAAGGGGGTGATCCTGCCCGACTTCCTGCTCGCGACCGCCCTGGGCCAAGTCACCGACCTGCGGGCGCAGGACCCTGCCGCGACGCGCCTCGTCACGTCGCTGGTCGAGCGGGCGAAGGCCAAGGGCCTTTCGGGCGACTGGCAGGGCCGCGCCACCGCGATCGTGGCCCAGAAGGTGTTCCCGGCGCTCGACCGTCAGGCGGCGGTGCTGAAGTCGCTGCAGCCGCGCGCGAGCCATGACGCGGGCGTCTGGAAGTTCGCGGACGGGGCGGACTACTACCGCTGGGCGCTCAAGCTGCACACGACCACCGACCGCACGCCGGATGAGATCCACAAGACCGGCCTGGAGCAGGGCGCGGCGATCGACGCCGAGATGGACCGCATCCTCAAGGCCCAGGGCTACACGCAGGGCACGGTGGGCGAGCGGATGGCCGCCCTGACCAAGGATCCGAAGTTCGTCTATCCGAACACCGACGCCGGCCGTCGCGAGCTGATCTCGTACATCGAGGGCCGGATCGCCGCGATCCGCGCGTACATTCCCAAGTTCTCGAAGCTGGGCCTGAAGGCGCCGGTGGAGGTGAAGCGCGTGCCGCCCGAGATCGAGGCGGGAGCCAGCCTGGGCTACATGAACTTCGCGGCCCTCGATGGCTCGCGGCCGGCGATCTATTACGTGAACCTGCGCGATACCGGCATGTGGCCGCGCTACACCCTGGCCAGCCTGTCGATGCACGAGGCGATCCCGGGCCACGCCTGGCAGGGCGCCTACCTCGCCGAGCGTGCGGGAGAGATCCACACGATCTCGTCGCTGATGGGCTTCGGCGCCTTCACCGAGGGCTGGGCGCTGTACGCCGAACAACTCGCCGACGAGTTCGGCTTCTATGCCGACGATCCGATGGGCCGCCTGGGCTACTTCCAGGCCCTGCGTTTCCGCGCCGCGCGCCTGGTCGTCGACACCGGCCTGCACCACAAGCGCTGGGGGCGGGAGCAGGCCATCGACTGGATGGTGGCCGCCACGGGCCGCTCGGTCGCCGCGATCACCAGCGAGGTCGACCGCTATTGCGCCAGCCCCGGGCAGGCCTGCGCCTACAAGACCGGCCACAACGAGATCGTGCGTCTGCGCGAGAAGGCCCGCAGCGCCCTGGGGCCCGCCTTCGACGTCCGCGACTTCAACGACGCCGTGGTGACCACCGGCGGAACCCCGCTGTCGGTGCTGGAGGGCGTCGTGGACCGATACCTGGCGGGTTCGCGCAAGGCCTAAGAGCACACCCCGGCCGGCTTGAATCGAGCCGGCCGGAGTGAACGGGCTCAAACCTTCGAATTTGAGCCCTTTGATCCCGTTCAAACGATCCCGGTTGAACGGGAGAGGCTCTAGCGCGGCAGCCGGAATCCCAGCGGCAGGAGATGCTCGATCGTGTGGCTCTGCGCCGCGCCCTCGGCCGGCACGCTGACGACCTCGCAGTCGGGGTCCGCGAACTCCCAGATCTTCTGGCGGCACCCGCCGCACGGCCAGATGTACCCTGGCAGGTCCGAGGTGACCCAGACGCGCCGCAGCCGGGTCTGTCCGGCGACCACCGCGGCCGAGATCGCGCTGGCCTCGGCGCAGACGCCTTCGGGATAGGCCGCGTTCTCGACGTTGACGCCGTAGTGGATGCTGCCGTCGGCCGCCTCCACCGCGGCGGCCACATGCACGCCGGAATAGGGCGCATGGCTGAACGCCAACCGCCTGCGGAGCTCGTCGGCGACAGGCGATGGCGCAGGATGGGTCATGAGGGTGGGGCGGTCTGTTCGATCGAGGGACGATCGAGACTATGGCCGCGCTTCGCGGTCGTCCATGCCGAGTCACAGATTAGCTTTGCAACCATCGGGCCTGCGACCTTCCGCCTCACGGCTTCAAGGCCGAGGTTAATGGGTTGGCAGGTCGCGCCGGGGATTTTGACAGCAAGGCTGAATACGGACTCGAGGCTGTCGTGAACTTCAAGAATATCAACATCTCGGCCAAGCTGGTCGTGGTGTTCTCGGCGATGCTGGTGACCATCGCGGCGGGCGGGATCGCCCTTCACCTGAGCAACGCGGCGCTGTCGGCGTCGATCGCGCGCACGGACCGCGCGCAGAAGGTGCTGTCGGCCAACGTCGACGCCACGTTCCGTCTGGCGCGGCAGGAAAACTCGCTGCGCGGCTTCCTGCTCTCGGGCAACGACTACTACGTCAAGCGCATCCAGGAAGTGCACCAGCCGAAGTTCTTTGCCGCCCTGAAGGAGATCAAGGCGCTCGAAAAGGACGATCCGAAGGCGCTGGCGCGCGTCGCCGCCGTCGAGCGCGCCTTTGCGGCCTACGACAAGAGCGCGCTGCAGGTGGGCATCGCCATGGGCCGCGACCCTGCCACCCGCCCGCAGGCGGTGGGCCTCGTCAGCCCGGACGGCCCCGCCGACGCCGCGATCGGCGAGGTTGAGGACGCGCTCGAGCAGATCGAGAAGGCGGCTTCCGCGTCGCTCGAACGCGAGGCGGCCAATCAGGCCCGCGCGCTGCAACAGGTGACGATCGGCCTGGTGGTCGGCATCGCCGGCCTCGCCGCCCTGGCCCTGGTGGCCGGGATCGTCCTGGCCCGCGCCATCGCCGCCCCCGTGCGGGCTATGACCGCGGTCATGCGCAAGCTCGCGTCGGGCGACAACGAGGTCGACGTCCCGGCTGTCGATCGCCGTGACGAAGTGGGCGCGATGGCCCAGGCGGTCCTCAGCTTCAAGCAGGGCGCGCTCGAGCGCGTCCGGCTGGAGCGCGAGGCCGAGGCCGCCGAACGCGCGGCGACCGAGCAGCGCGTCGCCACCGAGAAGGAACGGGCGGCCGTTCAGGCCGAGCAGCAGGCCGTGGTCCAGGCCCTGGCGGGCGGACTGTCGCGCCTGTCGGCCGGTGACCTGACCACCCGCATCAACACCCCGTTCAGCGGCGCCTACGAACAGCTCCGCGCCGACTTCAACGGCGCCCTGTCGAAGCTGGAGCGCACCCTGGGCAAGATCGTCGACGAGGCCGCCGGGATCTCGTCGGGCTCCAGCGAGGTCAGCCAGGCGGCCGACAACCTGGCGCGCCGCACCGAACAGCAGGCCGCGACCCTGGAAGAGACCGCCGCGGCGCTGGACGAGATCACCGCCACGGTGCGCCGCACCGCGGAGGGCGCCCAGCAGGCCGACGAAGTGGTCAACAAGGCCCGAGCGACGGCCGCCACCAGCACCGACGTGGTCGGGCGCGCGGTCTCGGCCATGGACGAGATCTCCTC
The DNA here is from genome assembly GCA_046725615.1 of Pseudomonadota bacterium. GTDB lineage: Bacteria > Pseudomonadota > Alphaproteobacteria > Caulobacterales > Caulobacteraceae > Phenylobacterium. The sequence continues at coordinate 3,014 of JBKOYY010000046.1, read as the reverse complement.
GTCCTCCAGCCAGATCGGCCAGATCATCGCGGTCATCGACGAGATCGCTTTCCAGACCAACCTGCTGGCGTTGAACGCCGGCGTGGAGGCCGCCCGGGCCGGCGACGCCGGCAAGGGTTTCGCGGTCGTCGCCTCGGAAGTGCGGGCCCTGGCCCAACGCTCGGCCGAGGCCGCCAAGGAGATCAAGGCGCTGATCAACGCCTCGACCAGCCAGGTCGGCGCCGGCGTCGAACTGGTGGCCCAGACGGGCCAGTCGCTGCGGCAGATCTTCGAACAGTTCGACCAGGTCGCCACCCTGGTCAGCCAGATCGCCTCCTCCGCGCGCGAGCAGTCGACGGCGCTCGGCGAGGTGAACACCGCGGTGAACCAGATGGACACCGTGACCCAACAGAACGCCGCCATGGTCGAAGAGAGCACGGCCGCCAGCCACACCCTCTCGCGGCAGGCGGCCGAGCTGGCCCGTCTGATCAGCCAGTTCAAGGTGCATCCCGAGGCCGGGACCCGCACGGTCGGCGAACCAGTCCCGATGAAGCTGGCGAGCTGACGATCAGTCCAGCGTGCGGCGGTAGCGGGCCATGGCCAGCGCCGTCACCACGCAGACGAAGGCGGCCAGGGCGGCCAGTTCCCGCCACTGGTCGCCGATCCCCTGCGACTTCAGCAGCGAGCCCCGCACCACGCGCAGGAAGTGGGTCACCGGGATCGCCTCGCCGATCCACTGCGCCCAGGCCGGCATGCCGCGGAACGGGAACATGAAGCCCGAGAGCAGGATCGACGGCAGGATGTAGAAGAAGCTCATCTGCATCGCCTGCAGCTGCGAGCGCGCCACGGTCGAGATCAGGAAGCCCAGCGCCAGCGAGCCGGTGATGAAGAGGGCGACGCCGGCGGACAGCCCCAGCCAGCCGCCGCCCATGGGCACCTGGAACAGCGTCGCGGCCATCACCAGGATGATCGCCGTCTGGACCAGGCCGACCATGACATAGGGCGCCAGCTTGCCGATCATCACCTCGATCGGCTCGAGCGGCGTGGACAGCAGGGTCTCCATGGTCCCCCGCTCGGTCTCGCGGGTGACCGACAAGGCGGTCATCATCACCAGCGTCAGCGACAGGATGATCCCCAGCAGGCCCGGAACGATGTTGTAGGCGGTCACCGCCTCCGGATTGTAGCGGCGGTGGACGACCACCTCGAACGGGGCGGAGGGCTGGCCGCGGGCCGCGAGCGCGCCCTTGAGGTCGTGCGCCAGCGCCTGGTCCGGCAGGGCGGCGAGGGCGGCGACCGCGCCGCCGGTGGCCGTGGGATCGGTCGCGTCGGCCTCCACCAGCACCTGCGGCCGCTCGCCCCGCGCGACGCGGCGGCTGAAGTCGCCGGGGATGGTCACCGCGAACTGCGCCTGGCCGGTCCGGAGCAGGGCGTCCAGCTCGGCCGGGCTGCGCGCCTGGGCGACGACGTCGAAATAGCGCGAGTTCTCCAGCGCCGCGATCAGCGAGCGGGCGTAGCGGCTGTCCTCCTGCGCCAGCACGGCGGTCGGCAGGTGGCGCGGCTCGGTGTTTATGGCGTAGCCGAAGAGGGTGAGCTGGATGACCGGGATCGCCAGCATCATGGCGTAGGTCAGCCGGTCCCGGGTGAGCTGCTTGAACTCCTTGACCAGCACGGCGGTCACGCGGGTCCAGGACAGGCCGCTCACCGGACGTTGTCCTGGCTCTTGCCCATGAGCTGGATGAACACGTCCTCCAGCGTGGGTGGGACCTCGCGCCAGCGGTAGCCGCGCTCGCGGTAGGGGGCGACCGCCGCCTCCAGCGCCGCCCGGTCTGTGCCGCTGACGTGGATCGCCGCGCCGAAGGCGGCCGCGGTCTCGACGCCGGGCGCGCCCCCCAGCGCCTGGGCCAGCTTGTCGGCGCCGGGCCCCTCGCCATGCAGGGTGACGAGGCCGGAGGCGGCGATGACCTCCGCCGACGTGCCCCGCGCCATCAGCCGCCCATAGGCGATGTACGCGATCTCGTGGCAGCGCTCGGCCTCGTCCATGTAGTGGGTGGACACCAGCACCGTCAGGCCCTCGGCCGCCAGGGCGTGGATCTCGTCCCAGAAGGTGCGGCGGGCCTTGGGGTCGACGCCGGCGGTGGGTTCGTCCAGCAGCAGCAGGCGGGGCTCGTGCAGGGTGGCGGCGGCCAGGGCCAGCCGCTGCTTCCAGCCGCCGGAGAGCGTGCCCGCGAGCTGGTGGCGGCGGGACGACAGGCCCAGGCGCTCGAGCGCCGCGTCCACGCGTTCGCGCCGGCGGTCGAGGCCATAGACGCGGGCCGTGAACTGCAGGTTCTCGGCGATCGTCAGGTCCTCGTAGAGCGAGAACCGCTGGGTCATGTAGCCGGTCCGCAGCTTCACCGCGTCGGCCTCTTCGATGATGTCGAACCCGAGGGCGGTCCCCTGGCCGGAGTCCGGCGTGAGCAGGCCGCAGAGCATCCGCAGCGTGGTGGTCTTGCCCGAGCCGTTGGGGCCAAGGAAGCCGCAGATGCGGCCCTCCTCGACCTGGATCGTGACGTCGTCGACCACATGCTTGTCGCCGAACGACTTGTTGAGGCCGCGGACGTCGATGGCGAGGGTCGACGACGAGGGGGTCACGGGAGCGGTTCCACATCGACCGGCTGGCCCGGGTTGAGGCGGGCGCCAGGGCGGGCCTCCACGAGATAGACCAGTCGGTCGCGGGCCTCGCGGCTGTAGATCACCGGCGGGGTGAACTCGGGGCGCGGGCTGATGAAGTCGATGCGGGCGGTGAGGCCGGCCGGGCAGCCGTCGCAGGCGAAGCGGACCGTGCGGCCGACGCGGTAGGCGGCGAGCTGCTGTTCGGGCACGAAGAACCGCAGCCTGATCCGGTCGTCCGGCAGGAGGGAGAGGATGGGCTGGTTGGCCGGGACCCATTCGCCGGGGTGGAAGAAGACGTCCTCGACCCGAGCCCTGGCCGGCGACCTCGGTGCGACCTCGGCGAGGCGCGCGCCGGCGCCGGCGACGGCGGCCTGGGCCTGGGC
>JBKOYY010000085.1:0-27487 GCA_046725615.1 Pseudomonadota bacterium | reverse complement strand
CCACCCCCACGAGCCAGTCGTCGGCAGCGTCAGATGTGTATAAGAGACAGTCTGGATGGTGTTCGCTGTCCTGCGGCTGGCGCAACTCGACTACTACGGCGCGGTCCAGTGGATCCGCAGTCCGGTGAACGTCTCCCTGATGGTGCTCACCGTGCTGATCGCCTTCGCGCATATGCACCACGGCATGCGCGTCGTGATCGAGGACTATGTCCACGTTCGCCTCGGCAAGCTGGGCGCCGTGGCGCTGAGCCTCTTCGTCAGCGGCCTTGCCGGCGCGCTGACGATCTTCTCCATCCTCAAGGTCGCGCTCGGGGGCGCTTGATAGACCCATGGCGGCTTACGAATTCATCGATCACAAGTTCGACGTCGTCGTCGTCGGCGCCGGGGGCTCGGGCCTCCGCGCCGCGCTGGGCTGCGCCCAGGCCGGCTTGAAGACGGCGTGCGTCACCAAGGTGTTCCCCACCCGCAGCCACACCGTGGCGGCGCAGGGCGGCATCTCGGCCAGCCTCGGGAACATGGGCGAGGACGACTGGCGCTGGCACATGTACGACACCGTCAAGGGGTCGGACTGGCTGGGCGACCAGGACGCCATCGAATACCTGTGCCGGAACGCCCCTGCGGCGGTCTATGAGCTGGAGCACTGGGGGGTTCCGTTCAGCCGCACGGCTGACGGCAAGATCTACCAGCGCGCCTTCGGTGGTATGACGAAGAACTACGGCGAGGCTCCGATCCAGCGCACCTGCGCGGCGGCCGACCGCACCGGCCACGCCATGCTGCACACGATGTACGGGCAGTCGCTGGCGCATGAGACCGAGTTCTTCATCGAGTACTTCGCCCTCGACCTGATCATGGACGAAGGCGTGTGCCGGGGCGTCACCGCCTGGAAGCTGGACGACGGCACCCTGCACCGCTTCCAGGCCCAGCTCGTGATCCTGGCCACCGGCGGCTACGGCCGGGCCTACTTCTCGGCGACCAGCGCCCACACCTGCACCGGCGACGGCGGCGGGATGGCCCTGCGCGCCGGCCTGCCGCTGCAGGACATGGAGTTCGTGCAGTTCCACCCGACCGGCATCTACGGCTCGGGCTGCCTCATCACCGAGGGCGCCCGCGGCGAGGGCGGCTACCTGACCAACTCGGAAGGCGAGCGCTTCATGGAGCGCTATGCGCCGACCGTGAAGGATCTGGCGCCCCGCGACATGGTCAGCCGCGCGATGACCATGGAGATCCGCGAAGGCCGCGGCGTGGGTCCGAAGAAGGATCACATCTTCCTGCACCTCGACCACCTGGATCCGAAGATCCTCGCCGAGCGCCTGCCGGGCATCTCGGAGAGCGCCAAGATCTTCGCCGGCGTCGACGTGACCAAGGAGCCGATCCCGGTGCTGCCGACCGTGCACTACAACATGGGCGGCATCCCCACGAACTTCTACTCCGAGGTCGTGACCAAAGCCGGCGCGAATCCCGACCAGGTGGTTCCGGGCCTGATGGCCGTGGGCGAGGCAGCGTGCGTCTCGGTGCACGGCGCCAACCGCCTGGGCTCCAACAGCCTGATCGACCTCGTGGTGTTCGGCCGCTCGGCCGCGCTGCGGGCCGCGGACACCATCAAGGCCGGCGCCACTCAGCCCGAGCTGAAGCCGCACATGACGGATGGGCATCTCGCCCGCTTCGACCGCTTCCGCAACGCCGACGGCGGCACCACCACGGCCGCCCTGCGCCTCGAGATGCAGATGGCCATGCAGGAGGACGCCGCGGTCTACCGCACTTCGGACGCGCTCAAGTCCGGCGTGTCGCGGATGAACGCGGTCAACGCCAAGCGGCCCGACCTGAAGGTCAGCGACCGCAGCCTCGTCTGGAACAGCGACCTGATGGAAACGCTGGAGCTCGACAACCTGATCGGCCAGGCGCTGGTCACGGTGACGGGCGCCGAGAACCGCAAGGAAAGCCGCGGCGCCCACGCGCACGAGGACTTCCCGGATCGCGACGACAAGACCTGGATGAAGCACACCCTGGCCTGGTTCGACGACGCCACCGGCAAGGTGAAGATCGATTACCGTCCGGTGCACGACTACACCATGACCAACGAAATCGCGCCGTTCCCGCCCAAGGCGCGGGTCTACTAGGCGGAAAGGGACGAAAGCGATGGTCGAATTCCGTCTTCCCCGGAACTCCCGCATCACCGGGGGCAAGCACTTCCCGGCCCCGGCCGGCGCGGGCAAGGTCAAGACCTTCAAGGTCTATCGGTATGACCCCGACAGCGGCCAGAACCCGCGCTGGGACACCTATGACGTGGACACCAGCCAGTGCGGGCCGATGGTCCTGGATGTGCTGATCCACATCAAGAACACCATGGACCCGACCCTGACCTTCCGGCGCTCGTGCCGCGAAGGGATCTGCGGTTCGTGCGCCATGAACATCGCCGGCCGCAACACGCTGGCCTGCATTCATGGCCACGAGGAGTGCCCCGGCGACAAGGTGGCCATCAGCCCGCTGCCGCACATGCCGGTGGTGAAGGACCTGGTGCCGGACCTGACGCTCTTCTACGCCCAGTACGCCTCGGTGGAGCCCTGGCTGCACACCGAGACGCCCGAGCCGCAGAAGGAATGGCGCCAGAGCCCCGAGGACCGGGAGAAGCTGGACGGCCTCTACGAGTGCATCCTGTGCGCCTGCTGCTCGACCTCGTGCCCGAGCTACTGGTGGAACCAGGAGAAGTACCTGGGACCGGCCGCCCTGCTGCACGCCTATCGCTGGATCATCGACTCCCGCGACGAGGCCACTGGCGAGCGCCTGGACGACCTGGAAGATCCGTTCAAGCTCTACCGCTGCCACACGATCATGAACTGCGCCCAGGTCTGCCCGAAGGGGCTGAACCCGGCCAAGGCGATCGCAGAGGTCAAGAAGATGCTGGCCGACCGCGTGGTGTGAGCCGCGCCGTCACGTTCGAGATCGAGGGGGTCGCCGCGGCGGCCCCCTTTTTCTTTGCCGCCTCAGCTTCGCGGCGCGCCGCGGAAGAGCGCTTCCAGCCCCGTGATCACCTCGTCGACCAGATGCGTCGGGTCGGGCGCGTTGGACGCGAGCGACGCCGTGCCGTGGGTCGCGGCCCAAATGGCTGTGGTGATGTTCTCGATGGCGGCCGGGTCCGGCGCTCGGGGGCCGACGAAGCCGGCGATCAGCTGGCGCAGGGTGTCGAGCGCAGCGCCCCGCGCCTCCGTGACCGCCGGCGCCTGGGCGATCTCGGCGTCGAACATCAGCTCGAACAGCGCCGGCTCGCGATGCGCGAAGGCGACGTAGGCGATGGCCCACGCGCGGACGCGGCGGCCGTCCGGCGCCTCGCGGCCGGCGCGGTCCAGCTCGCGACGCAGCTCCTTGAAGCCGCCGGCAGCCAGCTCGCCCAGCAGCGCGGTCTTGCTTTCATAGTGATGGTACATGGAGCCGGCGGTGATGCCGGCGCGGGCCGCCAGGGCGCGCAGGTTGAGCGCCTTCAGCCCACCCTCGTCCAGCATGCCGCGCGCCTCGCGCAGCAGCCGGCCGGGCAGATCCCCCACGTGGTATCGGCGTCCTTCAGACATCAGGACGCCGACACTAGCGCTAATTGCGGCGCGGAATCACCACCGGCAGGGTCTCGTAGCCCTTCACGAAGGTCGAGAACGACCGGCGGGGCTGGCCGACCACCTCGACGGTCGGGAAGCGCTTCAGGATCTCTTCCCAGATGATGGTGAGCTGCAGCTCCGCGAGGCGGTTGCCGACGCAACGGTGGATGCCGAAGCCGAACGACATGTGATTCCGCGGCCGCTCGCGATCGATGATGTAGGCGTTCGGGTTCTCGATCACCTCGTCGTCCCGGTTGCCCGAAACGTACCACATGACGACCTTGTCGCCGGCCTTGATCTGCTTGCCCTGGAACTCGATGTCCTCGAGCGCCGTGCGGCGCATGTGCGCCAGCGGGGTCTGCCAGCGGATGGTTTCGGAGACCATCGACGGGATCAGGGCCGGGTTGTCGCGCAGCTTCTGGTACTGGTCCGGGTTCTGGTTGAGCGCCAGGATCGAGCCCGAAATGGTATTCCGGGTGGTGTCGTTACCGCCCACGGTCAGCAGCACGATGTTCCCGAAGTACTCGCGCGGCTCCATGTTCCGGGTGGCCGGGTGGTGGGCCAGCATCGAGATCAGGTCGTGGTGCGGCTCGGCGTTGACCTTCTCGTTCCACAGGCCGGTGAAGTAGGCGTGGTACTCGGAGAAGATCTGCATCTTCTGTTCGAGGGTCTCGACCAGGGCGCCCGGCGCCGGGGCGCAGGTGACCACGTCGGACCAGTAGGTGATCTTGCGGCGGTCGGCCTGCGGGGCGTCGAACAGGGTGGCCAGGGTCATGGCCGTCAGTTCCTTCGACACCAGGTCGACCCAGTCGAACTCCTCGCCGATCGGCAGGCTGTCCAGGATCCCGGCAGCGCGTTCGCGGATCTGCGGCGCCATGGCCGCCAGGGCGGGGGGCGCCACGGCCGGGCTGACCGCCTTGCGCTGAATGTCGTGCTTCGGCGGGTCCATGGCGATGAACATCGGCAGCGGGTCCATGTTGGCCTGGCCGCCGGCGATCGTGATGCCGCCCTTCATGAAGTCGGACGAGAACACCTGGTGGTTCGTGTCCACCGCCATGATGTCGTTGTACTTGGTGATCGACCAGTACGGCCCGAACTCGTGCTCGGCGGTGTAGTGGACCGGGTCTTCCTTCCGCAGCCGCTCGAAGATCGGCCACATGGCGTCGGCCTGGAAGAGCGCCGGCTGGGCCGGATCCAAGGACTCCAGGGGCGCGTTCCACACCTCCGCCGCCGTCGCTTCCTTGAATTCCAACGATCCATCGTCCATGGCTGCCTCCCGCCAATGATCTTTGTCACGGCGCGCCCAGGCGCGCCGCGGCAAGGGGATGGGGCCTATCCAAACACTGTTTCGCAACCCGTATTGCGCGAAGCACGTGTCGCATGCTGTCGTACTAGGAAGTTGACGGGGGCGTCATTTTTGGGCATCGGACCGACATGAGCGACGGCGCGGCCAGGATCGTGATCGTAGGAGCGGGCCACGCCGGGGGCACGGTGGCTGCGCTGCTGCGCCAGTACGGCCACACGGGACCCATCGTGATGGTGGGGGACGAGCCGATTCCGCCCTATCAGCGCCCCCCGCTGTCGAAGGCCTGGTTGAAGGGCGAGGCGGACGCCGACTCCCTGGCGCTGAAGCCCCTGGAATTCTACGCCGAGAACGACATCGACTTCCGGGCGGGCGTCTCGGCGGTCAGCCTGAACCGCGGCGCGAAAACGGTCGCCCTGTCGGACGGCTCAGAGCTTTCGTACGATGTCCTGATCCTGGCGACGGGCGCGCGGGCGATTTCGCTGCCGATCGAAGGCAAGGACCTCGAGGGCATTCTCTTCCTGCGCACCGCGGCCGACGCCGAGGCGCTGAAGGCGGCGGTGGGGCCGGGCAAGACGCTGGCGGTGGTCGGCGGCGGCTACATCGGCCTGGAGGTCGCCGCCTCGGGCCGCGCCCTGGGCGCGGAGGTCGTGGTGCTGGAGCGTGAGGCGCGCATCCTGGCCCGCGTGGCCTGCGAGGCGCTGTCGGACTTCTTCACCGGCTATCACCGGAAAAACGGCGTGACCTTCGAACTCGGCTGCTCGGTAACCGGGTTCGAGGGCAAGGACGGACACGTCACCGGCGTGAAGCTGGCCGACGGCCGCACCCTGGCGTGCGACGCGGTGGTGGTCGGCGTGGGCGCCGCGCCGAACGACGAACTGGCCAAGGACGCCGGCCTGGAGTGTGCCCGCGGCGTGGTGGTCGACCTCGACGCCCGCAGCGTCACCGATCCCAGCATCTTCGCCATCGGCGACGTGGCCCACCGGCCGATGCCGATCTACGACCGCATGTTCCGGATGGAGAGCGTGCCCAACGCCCTGGAGCAGGCCAAACAGGCGGCCTGCGCCATCACCGGCCGTCCCCGTCCGCCGGGCGAGTGCCCCTGGCAGTGGTCGGACCAGTATGACCTGAAGCTGCAGATCGCCGGCTACGCCTTCGACGTGGACGAGATCATCGTCCGGGGCGATCCCGCCGCCGGCAAGTTCGCCGTCTTCCACCTGAAGGGCGACCAGGTGCAGTCCGTCGAGGCGATCAACTCGCCGCCTGAATTCATGATGGGGAAGACCCTCATCCTGAACCGCAAGCCCGTGAACAAGGCGAAGCTTGCCGATCCCACCGTTTCCATGAAAGACGTCGCCGCCTGAACGGCGATCAGTGAGGGGCGCCTATGGCCAAGATCACCTACGTTGAACACGACGGCACCGAGCATGTGGTGGACGTCAAGTCGGGCCTCTCGGTCATGGAAGGCGCCGTGAAGAACAACATCCCGGGTATCGACGCCGACTGCGGCGGCGCCTGCGCCTGCGCCACCTGCCACGTCTACGTCGATGAAGCCTGGATCGGGAAGACCGGGACCAAGTCGGCCATGGAGGAGTCGATGCTCGACTTCGCCGAGGGCGTCCAGGACAACAGCCGCCTCTCCTGCCAGATCAAGGTCAGCGACGAGCTGGACGGGCTGAAGGTGACCATGCCGGAAAGCCAGCACTAGGCGGGCCCGGCCAGGCGGGCGCACATGCGCCCGCTCTATGGTAAATTCAAAAACTATCGATTGGCCCGCTGGGTAACCGGCGTGGGAACGGTGGCTCCTCTCTGGAGCCCGTCCGATGCCATCTGCCGCCGATCCTGCTTACGCCGATCCTCGTGAAGAGGGCTTCGCGTTCGTCGTGCTGCTCGCCAAGCTAGGCGCAGAGGCTGCCGAGCGCCTCGGCGAGGCGCCCGTCTGTCGGCCGCTCAACGCCGCCTGAGCTTGGGATGCTAAGGCCAAGCTGCGCCCCGAAACCGCCATCCTCGAACCCGATCAAGCTTCGCGTGTTTGCGTAACGCTGGGTGGGACCAACGGGTTGGAGGTACTTGGGAATGATCCAGCGTGGATCGAAGACGATGCTCGCGGCTGCGGCCGTGATCGGCGTGGTGAGCCTGGGGGGGTGCGCCACCAAGGGATACGTCAAGGAGAAGACGGCGCTGGTCGGCGCGCGGGTCGACACGGTCGAGACGCATGTGGCCGCCGTGGAGGGCACGGCCAAGGACGCGCTCGACCGGGCCACCGCGGCCGGCAAGCTCGCCGAGGGCAAGTTCGTGTTCTCGGAGGTCCTGTCCGACGACAGCATGAAGTTCGCCGTCGACAAGGCCGATCTGTCGCCTGAGGCCCAGGCCCGCCTTGACGCTTTCGTCGAGCGGCTGAAGGCCGAAAACAAGAACGTCTATGTCGAGGTCCAGGGGCACACCGACGCCACCGGGGCCAAGGACTACAACTATCGTCTCGGCGAAGAGCGGGCCGAGGCGGTCCGACGCTACCTTAACCAGAAGGGCGTGGCCCTGAACCGCATGAGCGCCATCTCCTACGGTCCGGACGCGCCGGTGGCGCCTAACGACAACCGCGACGGCCGGCAGCAGAACCGCCGCGTGGTGTTGATCGTCCTGAGCTGAGGACGGCCGGCCGCGTCGCAACCCGGGGAATCCCATGGCTTCGACGCGAAGCCGAACGGACCGGAGCCGCCGCCTCGCGGCCGTAACGCTGAGCGTTGCGGCCCATGCGGTCGCTCTGTTCGTGGCGGTGCGGGCGGCGCCTGAGCCGCCCGTCGTGATCGAGCCGGAGCCGATGGTGGTGCAGTTGGTGACGCCACCGCCACCGGATCCGCCGCCGCCTCCCGAGACGCCGGCCCCGACTCCGGCTTCGGTTGCCGAGGCGCAGACCCCGGAGCCGAAGCCCAAGCCGAAACCGCCCCCGCGGCGTGTGGTGGCGCGGCCCACACCGACTCCGCCCGCCGACGTGCCGACGGTCGTCGCCGCGCGCGAAGCCGGCGAGGGCGAGAGCGAGGACGACGGCGCCGGCGAAGTCAGCGACGGAGAGATCGCGGGGGCGGCGACGGCCGGCGCAGGCGGTTCCGGCGGCGGCTGCGACATGCCGACCCTCGTCCAGCGGGCGCTCCGCAGGGACCGCCAGGTCCGCAGTGCGGTGGCGGAGGTCCATCGCGGCAAGGCGCTCAGGGTCTGGAACGGGGACTGGGTGCGCCACCGCGGTCAGGAAGGCGCGGGACTGGCGGCCGTGCGGGAGGCGATCATGTGGGAGGTGGCCTGGGCGCCCGACGCCTGCCGCCGTCAGCCCATGAGCGGTCCGGTGGTGCTCAGCATGGCCGACTCCCCGGGCGCGGCGCGCATCGTCGTGGGCGGGGGCCAGTGGCGGTGGTCGGACCTTCTCTTCGCCCGCGGGGCGCGCTCCTCGCGGCGGTGAGGCTCAGCGCCGCCAGCGTCCGACCGCAAGCGGCGCCAGCGCTGCCGCGACGCCCCCGGTGTTGGACAGGAAGTCCTTCCACTGGAACGTCCCGGATACGAGCCCGAGGACCTGCATCACCTCGAATCCCGCACCCACCGCCAGGAAGCCGCCGCCGATCAGCCACGGGTTGACGCGCGGCAGCGAGACGATGGTGAGCAGGGTGAGCAGATAGCCGTAGCCGACATGCTCGACCACGTCGCCGGGCGCGGCGCTGGTCTCGGCGTTGTGATGCGGGTCGATGGCTCCGGCGAACGCCATGGCGAAGACGGCCAGGAGGGCGAGGCGGCCCGCCCAGAGGATCAGGACGCCCGGCATCAACGGGCGAACCCGAGCTCGGGCTGGCTGACCGTCTGGGCCTCTTCAGGCAGATGGCAGGTGAAGGTCGCGCCCGCGCCGGGCTCGCTCTCCAGCGCCACCCAGCCGCCGTGCAGTTCGGTCAGCGCCTTCACGAGGGCTAGGCCCAGGCCCGGCCCGCCGCGCTCGCGGCCGATGAAGCGGTCGAATATGTGCGCCTGGACGTGGAAGGGGATGCCGCGCCCGGTGTCCGAGACCTGCAGCTGCACCTCGCCCAGGGCCTTGCGGGCCGCCAGTGAGACCGTGCCGCCGGCGGGGGTCTGACCGATGGCGTTCTCCATCAGGTGGTCGAGGATCTGGGCCAGGCGCCGGCGATCGCCGCGGATCTCCCCGACGCCGTCCGGCGGCGTCAGGAGGATCGAGACCTTGCCGTTCTCGGCCTCCGGCTTCCAGCGGCTGGCGGTTTCCAACAGCAACTCGGCCACGTTCACGGGCCCGAGGTCCAGCGCCATCTCGTCGGCGTCGATCTGGGCCATGTCGAGCACGTCGTCGATCGACCGGGCGAGCTGGGTGGCGGCGGTCTTCACCGACGCCGCGTAGCCCCGCGCGCGTTCGGGGAGGGCGTCGCCCGAGTGCTCCAGCAGCTCGGAATAGCCGATGATGGTGGTGAGAGGCGTGCGCAGCTCGTAGCTGACGTTGCCGACGAAATCGCGCTTCAGCCGTTCCGCCTCGGTCAGAGCCTGCTCCCGGTCGGCCAGGGCGCTCTCCAGGCGGCGGGCGTCGGTGATATCGGTGAAGGCGATCAGGGTTGCGCCATCGGGCAGCGGGCGGGTGCGGTACTCGATGACCCGGTCGTCCGATGTCTGGGCCTCGCCTGTGATCGGCATCCGCGCGGCGGGGTCGGGGTCGGCCACGCGGCCCTTGAGCTCCTTCCAGAACGCGAGGTCGTGCAGCTTCGGCACGCATAGCTCGACCATGCCCTCGAAATCGCCGGCCGCCTCGATCTGCAGCGGGGTGATGTTCCAGAACCGCTCAAAGCTCTCATTATGCAGCCGCAGCCGCCCGTCCGAGCCGAACACGGCGACCGCATCCGACAGCTTGTCGAGGGTCGCCTGCTGGACCTGGATGAGGGCGTTGTACTGGGCCTTGAGCTTCAGCTCGCCGGTGATGTCCGCGAACAGCAGCAGGAGGCCGCCCATAGGGTGCGGCTGGCGCACCACGCGCAGGGTGCGGCCGTCGGGCAGGCTCCACAGGTCGTCGGGCTCGCTCTCCAGCCGCTCGTAACGGCCGAGCTCGGCGGCTTTCCACTTGGCGTAGTCGGCTGTCTCGGGCAGGCGTCGGCGCTGGCGAAGGCGGTCGAGGACCTCGCCGTGCGTCGGTCGCTCGGTGAGCCACGCTGGCTCCAGGCCCCAAAGCTCGGCGAAAGCCGTGTTGTTGTACTTCAGCCGCTTGGCGCCGTCGAAGATGACGACCGCGTCGTCCAGGCGATTGAGGGTCTCGTCGTGCGCCTCGACGTTGCGCTTGGTCTCCTCTCGCGCCTCCTCGAGGTCGGTGAGATCGTCGGTCCAGACGCCGACGCCGCCACCCTCGAGCGGCTGGGCGGCGATCAGGAATGCCCGCCGCCGGCCGCCGAAGGACAGCCAGCGCAGGGCCTCGCGGCGCTGGCCCATGTTGGCCGCCTCGCTGGCGATGGCGTCGGCGCCGCGGTCGAACGCCACCCCGCGCTGGGCGGCTTCGTCCAGGCTGGCGGCGTCCACGGCCTTGAGCCAGGCGGCGTTGACCCAGACGGGCGAGCCGTCCGCGGCCGCGATCCAGGCCGGGCAGGCGCGGGTGTTCAGGAAGGCGGCAAAGCGCGGCGCGGTGGGCAGACCCTGGTCTTCGCCCAGCACCGCCGACACCCGCAGCCAGGCGAGGGCGCCGGCGGCGCGGCCTTCGACGGTGACGACCCCGGCGGGCCCCTTCACCTCGAAGGCGCAGGCCTCGCCCCGTTCGAACAGGCCCCTCAGGCGCCGGGCGTGGTCGGGGTCGGCGCGCATCAGGGCGTTGAGCAGATACTGCGGGTCGGCGTCGGACAGGCCCAGGGCCTGGCAGCAGATTCCCAGGCTCTCCTCGCCGGACGCGAGCAGCGCCTGTCCGTCTTCCACTGCGAGCAGGGCCGAGTCGAAGGCCTCGGCCGAGGCCTGGGCCGTCTCGGCGCCGGTCTCGAGCTGGCGAATGCGCGCCTGCAGCGCGGCCAGACGCCGGTCGGCGGCCCTGCGCTGGGCGAAGGCCCAGAGGACGGCGGAAATGGCGAGGCTCACCGCCCCGGCCGCCGCCGCCAGCATCAGTTCGTGCGCGTCCATTCCGCCCCGGCGAATCGATGGTGGGAAGCTTACGTCCTGGCGGCTCTCGCCGCACGCCCCGCCGTCCGCGGCGCCTCGACGCCGCCAGCGGGCTTGCCGCGTTGTCCGGGACGTGGCCTTTGCGCGAGAATGACGCCGATGACGGCCATCCTCTATCCCGTGGCGACCAACGCCGAGCTGGCGCTCAGCCGACCGATGGGCCGTGCGGCGCGCGAAAGCGAGGCGCGCCGCCGCGCGGGCGAGGCGGTGGTGTTCGCCACCGACATGGTCGGGCCGGCCTTCGCCACCCGCGAGGCGGCGCTCGACGCCTACCGCGGCCGCGTGGAGGACGAGCGCACCGGCGCCGCGCCCGACACGCCCGACCGGTATTGCCGGCTGGTGGAACAGGTGGCCGATGGCGCGCCGCGGCCGAAGGCGGTGGAGCCGACCTACGCCGACGGCCGCCGCTGGCCCGACCCGCCGAAACCTCCGCGCACGGTCTGGCGCCTTTCGGTCTCGTACTGGCGGGTGGGGACCGCCGACCGGCCGCTGGACGCGCCGCAGGCTCGCCAGGCACGGCGCGGTGGGCAGGACCTTGACCCGGAGACCCTGCGCGCCATCACCCGCACGCCGCTGCGGCCCACGCGGCCGCAACAGCCCCTGGACATCGGCCTGTTCGAAGTCCGCCCGCCCGAGGCGCCCCACATCGTGATGCCGGATGAGTGAAGATCGCTGGGGCGCCGCCCCGACCCTGGATGACCTGGCCGAGATGGCCGAGCGCGCCTTCGAAGCTCTCCCCGACGGCTTTCGCAAGCTGGCGGGCGAGGTCGTGTTCCGCGTGGACGACTTTCCGACTGACGAAGTGCTGGACGAACTCGGCATTGAGGATCCGTTCGGCCTGACCGGTCTCTATTCCGGCGTCAGCCTGGCCGACCGGACGGTCCTCGCGGCCTCCGAGCCCAGCCGGGTTTTCCTCTACCGCCGGCCGATCCTGGACGAGTGGGCCGAGCGGGGCGACGTGGCTCTGGAGGAGCTGGTGACCCACGTTCTCGTGCACGAGATCGGCCACCATTTCGGCCTCACCGATCCACAGATCGACGCCATTGAGGCCGCCGCCGGCTGACCTAAGACGGATTGCTGCGGCGCCGCAAAAGTGACGCCCCCGTCACTTTCCTTGACGTAGATCAATTTGGCCCGCATTCTTCCGCCAAAGACAGGTAGGAGCACGCTCATGGCCGCCGACGGCAACATCACCAAGGACCTCATCTACGACGCCGTCGCGCCGGATGACTTCGAGGCGATGCTCGAGCTGGACCGCTACAACGACCGGTCCACGGCCTTCGACAAGATCATCAGCGCCACCCACGACCACTTCTGGGATCCGCTGGACACGAAATACATCGACTTCTCCGAGCCCTTCGACATGGAGAACGAGATGATCCTGCCGGAGGAAATGGTCGCCTCCCTGCAGACCAAATACGTCTCGGACCGCCTGCAGGACCGCAAGGACCGCGTGCGCTTCGTAAACCAGTTCGCGCTGCGCAGCTTCTCGTCGATCCTGCACGGCGAACAGGGCGCGCTGAACCTGTCGGCCAGCCTCTGCCACGTGCTGCGCGACCAGGGCGCGCAGGAATACGCCGCCAACCAGACCCGCGAGGAAGCGCGCCACGTCACGGCCTTCGCCAAGTACATCAAGGCGCGCTGGGGTCGGCCGGTGGAATGCGGCCCGACGCTGAAGGCGCTGCTGGTCGACATCATCGGCAGCCCCGAGGTCTACAAGAAGATTGTCGGCATGCAGATGCTGGTGGAGGGCCTGGCGATGGGCGCCTTCGCCACCTTCTTCAAGGTGTCCAACGACCCGCTCGCCAAGAAGCTGATGCAGCTCGTCATGACCGACGAGGCCTTCCACCACAAGTTCGGGAAGATCTGGGCCGACCGGACCATTCCGCACCTGTCGGAAGCCGAGCACGAGATCATCGAGACCTGGGCGGCGCACTGCTTCCAGACGCTGCTGTTCAACCTGGTTGGGCCGTCGCAGCAGCGTAGCCTCTATGAGGAGTTCGGCCTCGACCCCGATCGCGTCATCGCCGAGCTGGCCGAGATCATCACCGACGAGAAGCGCCGCGAGGGGATGAAGGAGCAGACCAACATCTTCCGGGTGCTCGTGAAGACCCTGCTGAACGCCGGCATCATCACCGACCGCACCCGCGCCTTCTACGCCATGTACGTCGACATGGACGAGCTGAAGTCCGAAGGCGACCGCATGGTCGGCGACGACATCGCCGAGGAGGGCATCAAGTACCTCCAGGAGATCAACTTCAAGGGCGGGGCCAAGACGGTCCTCATCGCGGCGGAGTAGCCCCCGCCGCCTGACGGACCGACGCCCGCCGGGGAGACCCGGCGGGCGTTTCCGTTTCCGGCACGGACAGCTGGGCCGTAACACTCCTGACGAAGGTGTTCATTCTCTGGTCAGCGCACCTGCGTCCCTATGGCGCGCGCATTCCGGCGTTCCGTTCCAACCCTCGTTCGTCTATTGCACCGCAACATGACCCAGCGTTCGATCCTCGCGGCCGTGGCGGCCTGCCTGATCCTCGCCCCGGCGGCGTCGGCCGCGCCGGTGGAGCCCGTCGGCCGCATCGAGCTCGCGAAGATGATGGGGCGCTGGTACGAGGTCGCCCGGGTCCCCAACGTGCTGCAGAAGGGCTGCCAGGCCGGCGCCTCGGAGTGGGCGCCCGCGACCGGCGGATTCGCGGTGGTGCAGTCGTGCCGCAAGGACTCGCCTGACGGCCCCCTGAAGACCTGGAAGGCCAAGGCCACCGTCGCCGACCCGCGCACGAACGCGAAGTTCAAGATGACCTTCTTTGGCGGCGTCGTGAGCCAGGACTACGTCGTGGTGGAGCACCGGGCCGAACAGGGCTGGCTGGTGCTGGCGACCGCCAACGGCAAGTACCTGTGGCTGATGTCGCAGAAGCCGACCCTGCCGGCGGCGGTGAAGAGCCAGGCGCTGGCGCGCATCCGCCAGCTCGGGTTCGACGTCGGCCGGCTGGAGTTCCCGCTCCCCGCGCGGAGCTGACTCGCGAGTTCGTCGTCCGGCTTGCGCTCGGAACGAAGGCGGAACATGGTGTCGACCATGGACGTCACCGTCGTCACCGTCTCGCGTCCGGAGACCACCGCAACCGTCACCCGGGGGGCCGCCCGGCTGCTGACGGCGCTTGGCTATGCGCCTCTCGCCGAGGTGACCCTGCCTAACGGTCGGCGCGCCGACCTGATGGCCCTGGGCCCCAAGGGCGAGATCTTCATCGTCGAGGTGAAGTCGGGGATCGAGGACTTCCGGGTCGACCTGAAGTGGCCGGAGTACCGCCCCTACTGCGACGCCTTCGCCTTCGCCGTGGCGCCCGAGTTCCCGCGCGAGATCCTGCCGGAGGAGCCGGGGCTGATCGTCGCCGACGGCTTCGGCGGTGCGATCCTGCGGGAAGCGCCGGTCGAACCGCTCGCTGGCGCGCGCCGCAAGGCGCTGACCCTGGCCTTCGCGCGCCTCGCAGCCATGCGGGCGGCCGGCGTGGCGGCGACCGACCTCTAGCTCACTAGCTCAGCGCGGCGCGCGCTTGGCGAGGATCCGCTGGAGCGTGCGGCGGTGCATGTTCAGGCGCCGCGCGGTCTCCGAGACATTGTGATTGCACAGCTCGTAGACGCGCTGGATGTGTTCCCACCGCACCCGGTCGGCGCTCATGGGATTGTCCGGCGGCGCGGGCGCGTCGCCCCTGGCCAGCAGGGCGCGGACCACATCGTCCGCGTCGGCCGGCTTCGAGAGATAATCGACCGCGCCGGCCTTCACCGCCTGCACGGCGGTGGCGATGTTGCCGTAGCCGGTCAACATGATGATCTTGGCGTCCGGCCGCGCATCGCGCACCGCCTCCACCACCTTCAGTCCCGAGCCGTCCTCCAGCCGCATGTCGAGCACGGCATAGGCGGGAGCCTTGGCCTTCACGGCCGCGATCGCCTCCTGGACGCTGCCGACCAGTGTGGGCTCGAAGCCCCGCTGCTCCAGGGCGCGGCCCAGTCGGGTCCGCAATGGCGCATCGTCGTCGAGGACGAGCAGGCTCCTGTCGGGCAGGGCGGAGACTTCGGCGGAGAGGTCGGTCATGTCCGTCTACCCTCTGCAGAGGGCTCCCTCGCTACTGAGTGCGGCAGAATGTCGCATTTCAATGCCTGACGGCAAGCGAAGCTGCATGATCATCACGCAACCTCCAGTTCCGCCCGCTTCCAGCGGGCCGATACGACGGCTCCCCGCGGCTTGGCATTGTGAAATGTCACACTCGCGCCGGTCCGTTCCAATAGCGTCTTGGCGATAAAGAAGCCGAGGCCCATGCCGATGTGGCCGGTGCGCGAGCCTTCGGCGCCGGGGCGCGTGGTCACGTAGGGCTCGCCCAGCTTGGCCAGCACCTCGGGCGCGAACCCGGGTCCGTCGTCGCGGACCTCCATGGTGATCGTCTCGGCGTCGAAGCGGGCGGAGACCAGGATCTCGGACCGGGCGAAGTCGACGGCGTTCTCCACGAAGGTGGTGAAGGCGTGGATGATCTCGGGTCGGCGGTGGATGTCCGGGGTCTTCACGTCCTTGGCGCCGGTGACGATCGCCTCGACGCGGACCTCCTTGCTGGCGTTGGCGTGGGGCTCGATCACCTCCTGCACGAGTTGGCGCAGGGACAGGCGCTCGTGCACCTCGTCGGTGGCCTTCTCAGGCGTCGCCGACAGCCGCCGCAGGATCTCGCGGCAGCGCTCGGCCTGGGCGATCAGGAGATCGGCGTCCTCCTTCACATTGGGCGTCTGCGCCTCCCGAGCCATCTCTTTGGCGACGATGGAAATGGTGGCGAGCGGGGTGCCGAGCTCGTGGGCCGCCGCGGCCGCCAGGGCGCCCAGGGCCGACAGGCGCTGTTCGCGCGCGAGCACGGTCTGGGTGACGTCGAGCGCCAAGGCCATGCGGGCGGCCTCCACGACCGACTGGCGGACGTAGCTGGCGACCAGGGCGATGCCCGCCACGTTGGCGACCCCCGCGGTCAGCCGGAACTCGAGCGGCAGCAGGATGTCGGGATACGGCAGCGCCACGACCGACAGCGCCATCGATAGCGCCGCGGCCACGCCGCCCACCACCACCAGCGGGCGCAGCGGCAGGGTGGCCGCGGCCAGGGTGACGGGCGCGAGCATCACCAGCACGAAAGGGTTGGCCGTGCCGCCGATAAGCGCCAGCAGCAGCGACATTTGCAGCAGGTCGACGCAGAGCTGCGTCGCCGCCTCGCGGTCGCCCATCACCCGCTGCTGAGGTGTGGCCCGGGCGGTCAGCAGGTTCACGACGGCGCCGGCGGCGACGACCGTCGTGCAGATGGCGTACGGCGCGTCGTAGCCCAGGCCGAAGGCCATCGCGGCCAGCAGCGCCAGCTCGCCGGCGATCACCATCCAGCGGACGTTCACGAGGGTGCGCACCCGCAGGTGGCCCCGGCGGATGGCGGCGGTGTCCCAGACGTCTTGCGCGTGGGCGGTCGTAGCCGTATCGAGGCCGCCGGCCGTGGCCTGGGCGTCCGTCATGCCACGGCCCCGCACGTCGGGCGGCCGTCAGCAGGGGAAGCACCCATGTCCAGGCGCATCCTGGTCCTCATCGCGATCCTGGCGCTTGCGCTGGCCATCCTCACCGGTCTCGCGGTCCGCAAGGGCGTGCTGGGCACGTCCGAGCAAGCCGTCACATTGGGGGGTCCGTTCCAACTGGTGGATACCCAAGGCCGCACGGTCGACCAGGAAATGCTTCGCGGCAAGTGGAGCGTGGTGTTCTTTGGCTTTACCCACTGCCCCGACATCTGCCCAACGACACTATTCGAGCTCGGACAGGTTGAGCCGATGCTCGGCAAGGATGCGGACAAGGTGCAGATGGTGCTGATCTCGGTGGATCCCGAGCGCGACACGCCGCAGCAGATGGCGGCCTATGTGGCCAATCCGGCCTTCCCCAAGCGGCTCGTCGGCCTTACGGGCACGCCGGCCCAGGTGGCGGCGGCGGCCAAGGCCTATCGCGTCTTCTACCAGAAGCAGGTCCAGGGCGACGACTACACGGTCAACCACGCTGCCTACAGCTACCTGATGACCCCGAAGGGCAAGTTCGCCTGCATCCTTCCCTATGAGCTCACGCCTGAGCAGACGGCCGCCAAGATCAAGTCGGCTATCGCTCAGGGCGCCAACGCCACGAGCTGCTGACGCCGCCCTGCGACATCGTGCGCGATCTGGAGCTTGTGGAGCCTATTAAGGTTCCGCATGTTATGCTGCAGCGCACAAAGGCAGGTCCGCATGCTCTACAGCCTCTATGAAGCCGGCTACTATACGGCGTCCCCGCTCCGCTTCGCCGCCCTGGCGGCCCGCAGTTTCTGGAGTTCGCCGCTCAATCCGGCCGCGGAGACCGACCTGGGCCGGCGCCTCTATGCGACCTCGGACCTCTTCGCGAACCTGACGCGCCGCTATGGCAAGCCCGACTGGCGCGTCGACAGCGTCTCGATCAACGGCCAGCCGGTGCGGGTCCGGACCCAGGAGGTCTGGTCCAGCCCTTGGTGCAAGCTTACCCACTTCGCGCGCGACACCGCCGACCTGCGCCGCGCGGGCAAGACCGAGCTGGAGCCGGCGGTGCTGATCGCCGCCCCGCTCAGCGGCCACTACGCCACGCTCCTGCGCGGCACGGTGGAGGCCTTCCTGCAGGACCATGAGGTGTTCATCACGGAATGGACGAACGCCCGCGACGTGCCGCTGGTGGAGGGGCGCTTCGACTTCCACGACTACATCGACCACATCCGCGAGATGCTGCGGGTGCTGGGGCCGCGGCCGCACGTGGTCGCCGTGTGCCAGCCGGGACCGCCGGTGCTGGCGGCCGTCTCGCTGATGGCCGAGGACCGCGAGGAGAGCCGGCCGGCCTCCATGACCTACATGGGCTCGCCGATCGATGCGCGCCTGTCGCCGACGGTGACGAACAAGCTGGCCGAGGAGCGGCCGTTCGCCTGGTTCGAGTCGAACATGATCTACAACGTGCCGCCGCCCTACCTCGGCGCGGGCCGGCGCGTCTATCCGGGCTTCGTGCAGCTCGCCAGCTTCATGTCCATGAACCTGGAGAAGCACCAGGAGGCGCATCGCAAGTACCTGGCCCACCTGATGGAGGGCGACGGGGACTCCGCCGACAAGCACCTGGAGTTCTACGACGAGTACCTCTCGGTGCTTGATCTCACCGAGGAGTTCTATCTCCAGACCGTGGACGTCGTCTTCCAGCGCTACCTGCTGCCCAAGGGCGAGCTGGTTCATCGGGGCCGCAAGGTGAAGCCGGAGCGCATCACGGATGTCGGCCTGCTGACCGTCGAGGGCGAGAACGACGACATCTCGGGGATCGGCCAGACCCAGGCGGCGCACCGGCTGTGCCTCGGCCTGCCGGTGGAGCTGAAGGAAGACTATATCCAGCCGCATGTCGGCCACTACGGCGTGTTCAACGGCAAGCGGTTCCGCGAGGAGATCTATCCCAGGGTCCGCGAGTTCATCCGGCGGACGGAGCATGGCCTGCCGCGCCCCAAGCTGGCCACGCGCGGCGGCGAGGTGGTCGCGATGCCGCAGCGGGGGGCCAAGGGCTGATCGCCCTCGCGCCGACGCCGCCGACGTCCTAGATTCCGGCCGATGAGTCTCCTCGGCCGCCCAACGCTCGCCGACGGCGACCGGCTGGAGGTGGCCGGGGCGCCGGTGCGGTTGAAGGTCAATCGGCGCGCCCGCCGCGTGTCGCTGCGCCTCGACCGCACCCGCCGCGAAATCGTGGCCACCGCGCCATCGCCACGGCGCCTGCCCGAAGCCGCCGCCTTCGCCCGCGACCGCGCCGACTGGATCGCCGAGCGCCTGGCCGAGCTTCCGCAGGCCCAGGTCCTCGCGGCCGGCATGCTGATCGAGGTGTTCGGGGAGCCGGTGCGATTGGAGGCGGGTTCAGGCCGGGCCCGTTGGGTGTCGCCGCCTGACGGCTCGACGCCCCGGATCGTGGCGATGGGCGAAGGAGAGGGGTTCGCCCGCGCGGTGATCCTGGTGTTGAGGCGGCGGGCGCTGGAGGTGCTGACCGCGCGCACGGAACACTATGTCGCCCGCCTCGGCGCGCCGATGCCCAAGGTCAGCGTCGCCGATGCGAAGTCGCGCTGGGGCTCGTGCCGTCCTGGCCCGCGAGGGACGGCGGGATCGATCCGGTACTCCTGGCGGCTCGCGCTCGCCCCGTTCGAGGTGGCCGACTACGTCGCCGCCCACGAATGCGCGCACCTCCTGGAGCTGAACCACGGACCACGCTTCTGGGCCCACGTGCGCGAGCTGGTGGGAGACGAGCGCCGCCACCGCGCCTGGCTCCGCGCCGAGGGCGCCCGCCTGCACGCCTTCGGGCGCTAGCTGCGCTTCAGTAGACGGGCTCTTCCGGGCGCCGGTCGCGGGCCTTGGGCGGCGGAGCCTGGTCAAATTCGGAGGGCGGCGGCTCGTCGCGGTCGCCACGGAAGAAGTCGGTGACGCCGTCCAGGATCTGGTCGATCGGGCCGTCCGGCTCGGGAATCTCCACGGCGCCGCCGGGGATCGGGGCGACCTTCAGCCGAGGTAGGGCCGCGGTCATGTAGTCGCGCCAGATGCCGGCGGGGGCGCCGCCGCCGGTGACCCGCTTCATGGACTTATTGTTGTCCTTGCCGACCCAGACGGCGGTCACGAAGCCGCCAGTGTAGCCGACGAACCAGGCGTCGCGGTAGTCGCTGGTGGTGCCGGTCTTGCCGGCGAGGTCGTAGCCCGGGACGTTGGCGCGGGTCCCCGTGCCGTGGGTGACGACGCCGCGCATCATGGTGATCATATAGCCCAGGGCGGGCTGGCCGATCACCGGCGCGCGGGGCGGGCGGTCGACGCTGCGATCATAGAGGACGCGGCCGCGGGCGGTGCGAATGCGCTCGATGCCATAGGCCCGGGCCAGGAAGCCGCCGTTGGCGAACGGCGCGTAGGCCTGGGCCATCTCCAGCGGGCTCACCTCGACGGCGCCGAGCGCCATCGACGGATCGAGCTGGATCGGCGAGTTGATCCCGAGCCGTCGCGCGGTGGCGGCGACGTTGGAGGTGCCGACCTCGTTCGCCAGCCGGGCGGCCACGGTGTTCACCGACTGCGCGAGAGCCGTGGAGAGGGTGATCGGCCCGAGGTACTCGCCGGTATAGTTGCGCGGCTCCCATGTCCCGATCTTCACGGGTTCGTCGACCACCGGCGTCGACGGGGTGCGCCCGGCCTCGACCGCCGCCAGGTAGACGAAGGGCTTGAAGGCTGAGCCCGCCTGTCGCTTGGCCATGGTGGCCCGGTCGAACTGGGTCTCCAGATAGTCGGTCCCGCCGACGTAGGCGCGGATCCGGCCCTCCCCGTCAATGGAGACGAGCGCGCCCTGCTCGACGCCCTGGCCCTTGGCGCCGGCGACGCCGGCCTTCACCGCCTGTTCGGCGCTGGCCTGGAGCGGCAGGTCCAGCGTGGTTTCGACCACGAGGTCCTCGGTCGGCTCGCCGACCAGCGCGCGGACCTGGTCGTCGGCCCAGTCCACGAAGTACTGCGCCCGCTGGTTCGCCAGCACGGGATTGACGCGCACCTTGGTCCGGATCGCCTGGTCGCGCTCGGCGGCGGTGATGAAGCCGGCCTGCACCATCTCGTCCAGCACCACGGTCGCCCGCCGGGCGGCGCGGTCGGTGGAGGCGACCGGCGAGTAGCGGGAGGGGCCCTTCATGATGCCGGCCAACAGGGCGCTTTCGCCCAGGCTGAGCTGGGCGGCCGGCTTGCCGAAATAGCGCTGCGAGGCCGCCTCGATGCCATAGGCCCCGGCCCCGAAATAGACCCGGTTCAGGTAGAGTTCGAGGATCTGCTTCTTCGAGAAGCGGGCCTCGAGCCAGACGGCCAGGATCAGCTCCTGCGCCTTGCGCCGGTAGTTCTGGCTGGGCGTCAGGAAGAGGTTGCGGGCGAGCTGCTGGGTGATGGTCGACCCGCCCCGCAGCGGGCCGCCGTCGCCCTTGTGCTGCAGGTTGTAGATGCCGCTGCGGACGATGCCCCAAGGATTGAAGCCAAAGTGCCAATAGTACCAGCGGTCCTCGATGGCGATGAACGCCCGCGGCACGTAGGGCGGAAGCTTGTTCAGGTCGACGGGCGGCGCGTATTGGCTGCCGCGCACGGCCAGCAGAGCCCCCGAGCGGTCGAGGTAGGAGACCGAAGGCTGGCGCTTCACGTCGTAGAGCTTCGAGGTGTCGGGCAGATCGACCGCGAACACTGCGAAGAAGGCGACCAGGAAGATCAGCCCCCAGACGCCCAGCACCAGCGTCCAGTAGGTCAGGGCCTGGAGCGGAGAGCGCTTGGGTCGCGGCGGGCCCTTTTGGCCCGGCGGCTGCGCATTGGCCATGTCAGCGTCGTCCTAACCGATCGATGAGCCGCCCCGCCCGGCCCTGCCTTAGCCCATGCGGACGGAACGCCAAATATGATTGACGGGAAATGAACGGGGCCGGCCGGTGCGCCGAGCAGCTCTGCAAAACCGCATAGCGGCCTTGCGCAAATCGATATTGCGGGTCGATCTTAACACCGTTATCTTAGCAATGCTCAGTTCGACGTGCGCCAACGGAGGGGATACCCGAGGCGGCCAAACGCGGCGGACCGGGCCGGTACTCAAATCCTTGTGCGCCGACAACTCCCCGAAACGCTGGAGGGCTCAAATGAAGCTCCAAATCCTTGCGGCCTGCGCCGCCCTCGCCACGCTGACCGCCGGACAGGCCCTCGCGGGCGACGCCATCACCGCCAAGCTGGCCGCCCCCGTGGCCGAGAAGACCAAGTTCATCGCCGGCGGCGCCATGTTCAACTGCGAAGCCGACACCTGCGTGGCCGCGGCCCCGACGTCGCAGACCTTCGCCACCTCGACCTGCAAGACCATCGCCGACAAGGTGGGCCCGGTGGCCTCCTTCGAAGGCCGCAAGTCGCTGGCCGAGGACAAGCTCGCCGACTGCAACGCCAAGGCCCTCGCGAAGGCGGGCGGCACCCAACTGGCCAAGCAGTAAGGCCCACACGTCTCCCAGCAGCTCTCTTGTCGAGCTTCTGTCGCCTGGCCCGTCGGGAAACCGGCGGGCCTTCTTTTATGTTGGGGGCTCGCGTCGAGGCTCCGCCGGCCCCTCTTTTTCGCGCGTCGCGGTCGCCCGTGGCGACCTGCGGGGCCCATCCCGGTTCAGGCCCGCGGCGAACCGGCTGGAAAATCGACAGTTTGCCGCTGGGGAACCCCCGGCCGGCTCGGTTGCGACGCACAACATCGCGTGCTAGTAGGCGCGCGGCTTTGGGCCGGGGTCTGTTACGAGCTCCAGGACCGATGTGCTTTCTTCAAGCGCTTTCAAGCCTTTAGCCGCAGCGGACCGGTCCGTTTGCGGCGCGTGACATACGACCCGGGCGGACAATAGTGGCGGACGATACCAATCTGTCGAATGTGGGCTCCCGATACGCCCAAGCGCTCTTCGACCTCGCCAGCGACCTGAACCAGGTCGCGGCGGTCGAAAAGGACCTCCTGTCGCTGAAGGCGGCGATCGCGGACTCGTCCGACCTTCGGGCGCTGCTCGCCTCGCCGGCGTTCAGCGCAGAGGACAAGGGCAAGGGCCTCGCCGCCATCGCCGCGAAGGCCAAGTATAATGCGACCACGGCGAAGTTCCTGGGCCTGCTGGCCGCCAACGGCCGCGCCGCGTCGCTGTCGCAGGTGATCGCCGGATACGCCCAGTTGTCGGCCGCCGCCCGCGGCGCCGTCTCCGCCGAGGTCACCACCGCCGTTCCGCTGAGCGCGGCCCAGGCCAAGGGCGTCGCCCAGGCCCTGCGCCAGGCGCTCGGCAAGGACCCTGAGATTTCGACCCGCGTCGATCCGGCCCTTCTGGGCGGGATCAAGGTGAAGGTCGGTTCGCGTCTGTTCGACGCTTCGCTGAAGTCGAAGCTCGACTCCCTGAAATTCGCCCTGAAGAGAGCGTAAGGCCCATGGATATCCGCGCCGCCGAAATTTCGGCCATCCTCAAGTCGCAGATCGCCAACTTCGGCGCTGAAGCGGACGTTTCGGACGTCGGCTCGGTGCTGAGCGTCGGCGACGGCATCGCCCGTGTCTACGGCCTCGACAACGTCCAGGCCGGCGAAATGGTGGAGTTCCCCTCCGCCGGCGTGAAGGGCATGGCCCTGAACCTCGAGCGCGACAACGTCGGCGTCGTGATCTTCGGCGAAGACCGCGCGATCAGCGAGGGCGACGAAGTCCGCCGCCTCGGCGAGATCGTGGACGTGCCGGTGGGCAAGGGCCTGCTGGGCCGCGTCGTGAACCCGCTGGGCGAGCCGATCGACGGCAAGGGCCCGATCCAGAACGTGGCCGAGCGCCGCCGCGTGGACGTGAAGGCGCCGGGCATCATCCCGCGGAAGTCGGTGCACGAGCCCGTGCAGACCGGCCTCAAGGCTATCGACACCCTGATCCCGATCGGCCGCGGCCAGCGCGAACTGATCATCGGCGACCGCCAGACCGGCAAGACCGCCGTGGCGATCGACACCATCCTGAACCAGAAGTCGGTCAACGCCGGCGGCGACGAGAGCCAGAAGCTCTACTGCATCTACGTCGCCATCGGTCAGAAGCGCTCGACCGTCGCTCAGATCGTGAAGACCCTCGAGGAGCGCGGCGCTCTCGAGTACACGATCATCGTGTCGGCCACCGCCTCCGACCCGGCTCCGCTGCAGTTCCTGGCCCCGTTCGCCGGCTGCGCCATGGGCGAGTGGTTCCGCGACAACGGCATGCACGCCGTCATCATCTATGACGACCTTTCCAAGCAGGCTGTCGCCTACCGCCAGATGTCGCTGCTGCTGCGTCGTCCGCCGGGCCGCGAAGCCTATCCGGGCGACGTGTTCTACCTGCACTCCCGCCTGCTGGAGCGCGCGGCGAAGCTGAACGCCGACAACGGCTCGGGCTCGCTGACCGCCCTGCCGGTCATCGAGACCCAGGCCAACGACGTGTCGGCCTACATCCCGACCAACGTGATCTCGATCACCGACGGCCAGATCTTCCTCGAGACCGACCTGTTCTTCCAGGGCATCCGCCCCGCCGTGAACGTCGGCATCTCGGTGAGCCGCGTGGGCTCCTCGGCCCAGATCAAGGCGATGAAGGCCGCGTCCGGCCCGATCAAGGGCGAGCTCGCCCAGTACCGGGAAATGGCCGCCTTCGCGAAGTTCGGCTCGGACCTCGACGCGGCCACCCAGCGCATGCTGGCGCGGGGCGAGCGCCTGACCGAGCTGCTGAAGCAGCCGCAATACGCGCCGCTGGCCGTCGAGGAGCAGGTCGCCGTCGTGTACGCCGGCACCCGCGGCTACCTCGACAAGGTGCCGACGGCCCACGTGGGCCGCTGGGAGCGCGAGCTGCTCGCCTTCCTGCACGCCAAGCATCAGGTCCTGCTGGACGAGATCCGGGTCGGCAAGGACCTGGGCCCGGTCGAAGATCGTCTGAAGACGGCCCTGGCCGCCTTCAACGACACCTTCGCCTGAGACATCGAGCGCTGAGCGGAGACCGCTAGGGCATGGCCAGCCTCAAGGAGATGCGCAATCGGATCGGAAGCGTGAAAGCCACGCAGAAGATCACGAAGGCGATGCAGATGGTCGCGGCGGCCAAGCTGCGGAAGGCGCAGGACGCCGCCCAGAACGCGCGCCCGTACGCCCAGCGGATGGCTTCGGTCATCTCGAACCTGGCGTCGGGCGTCTCGGGCGACGGCGCGCCGAAGCTGCTGGTGGGCACGGGCTCGGACCGTCGCCACCTCGTCGTGGTCGCCACCAGCGACCGCGGCCTGGCCGGCGGCTTCAACAGCTCGATCGTCCGCGCGGCGCGCGAGCGGCTGAACGCCCTGGTCGCCGAGGGCAAGGACGTCCGCGTCCTGGTCATCGGCCGCAAGGCGCGCGACCAGCTGCGCCGCCACTTCGGCGACCGCTACGTCGGTGTCTTCGAAGCCGGCGGCAATCCGTCGCTGAGCGTCGCCGAGGAAGTCTCCGCCCAGATCCGCTCGCTGTTCGAGGCGGGCGAGGTCGATGTGGTCAGCCTGATCTTCAGCCGCTTCAAGTCGGTGGTCAGCCAGCAGCCGACCGTGCTGCAGCTCATCCCGGCGCAGGTGGCCGATGGTGGCGCGCCGCTCGACCTGAAGGGCGCCGCCTACGAGTACGAGCCCGATGAGGGCGCGATCCTCGAGGAGCTGCTGCCGCGGAACATCACGACCCAGGTCTTCTCGGCGATGCTCGAGAACCAGGCCGGCTTCTTCGCCGCCCAGATGACCGCGATGGACAACGCCACCCGCAACGCCGGCGACATGATCGCCGGCCTCACCCTGCAGTACAACCGTCAACGCCAAGCGCAGATCACCAAGGAGCTGATCGAGATCATCTCCGGCGCCGAGGCGCTCTAGGAAGAGAACGACATGTCTGAAGCCGCCGCCAAGAAACCCGCCGCCCGCAAGGCTCCCGCCAAGAAGCCGGCCGCGCCCACGGCCGCCGCCACGAAGGCTGTCGCCTCCAAGGGCGTGGCCACCGGCAAGATCGTCCAGGTCATCGGCGCCGTCGTCGACGTGCAGTTCGAAGGCCACCTGCCGGCCATCATGAACGCCCTGGAGACCAGCAACACCGACCAGCGGACGGGCGAGCCCTTCCGCCTGGTGCTGGAAGTCGCCCAGCACCTGGGCGAGAACACCGTGCGCACGATCGCCATGGATACGACCGAGGGCCTGACCCGCGGCCAGCCGGTGACCGACACGGGTTCGGCGATCTCGGTGCCGGTGGGCCCGGGCACGCTCGGCCGCATCATGAACGTCGTCGGCGAGCCGATCGACGAAGCCGGCCCGATCAAGACCACCACCTACTCGCCGATCCACCGGGAGGCCCCGTCCTTCGCCGAGCAGTCGACGTCGGCCGAGGTGCTGGTCACCGGCATCAAGGTCATCGACCTGATGTGCCCCTACACCAAGGGCGGCAAAATCGGCCTGTTCGGCGGCGCCGGCGTGGGCAAGACCGTGACCATGCAGGAGCTCATCAACAACATCGCCAAGGCCTACGGCGGCTACTCCGTGCTGGCCGGCGTGGGTGAGCGGACCCGCGAAGGGAACGACCTCTACCACGAGATGATCGAGTCCAACGTGAACGTGGACCCGAAGGCCAACAACGGCTCGACCGAAGGCTCGAAGTGCGCCCTCGTGTACGGCCAGATGAACGAGCCGCCGGGCGCCCGCGCCCGCGTCGCCCTGACCGGCCTGACCCAGGCCGAGTACTTCCGCGACGTGGAAGGCAAGGACGTGCTGCTCTTCGTCGACAACATCTTCCGCTTCACCCAGGCGGGCGCCGAGGTGTCGGCTCTGCTGGGCCGCATCCCCTCGGCCGTGGGCTATCAGCCGACGCTGGCGACCGAGATGGGCAACCTGCAGGAGCGGATCACCTCGACCTCTAAGGGTTCGATCACCTCGGTGCAGGCCATCTACGTGCCCGCCGACGACCTGACCGACCCGGCGCCGGCCACGTCCTTCGCCCACCTGGACGCGACGACCGTGCTCTCGCGCGACATCGCCGCCCAGGCCATCTTCCCGGCCGTGGACCCGCTGGACTCCACCAGCCGGATCATGGACCCGCTGGTGATCGGCGAAGAGCACTACACCGTCGCGCGTCGCACCCAGGAAGTCCTGCAGCAGTACAAGCAGCTGAAGGACATCATCGCGATCCTGGGGATGGACGAGCTGTCGGAAGAGGACAAGCTGATCGTGGCCCGCGCCCGCAAGATCCAGCGCTTCCTCTCGCAGCCGTTCCACGTGGCTGAGCAGTTCACCAACACGCCCGGCGCCTTCGTCGAGCTGAAGGACACCATCCGCTCGTTCAAGGCGATCGTGGACGGTGAGTACGACCACCTGCCGGAGCAGGCGTTCTACATGGTCGGCGCCATCGAAGAAGCGGTGGCGAAGGCCGAAAAGATGGCCGCGGAAGCCTAGGACGTCATGGCGGATAAGCTCCACTTCTCCCTGGTCTCGCCGGAACGGGAACTCTTCTCGGGTCTGGTGGACCAGGTGGACGCGCCGGGCTCCGAAGGCGACTTCGGCGTCCTGGCGAACCACGCGCCGTTCATGACCACGCTCAAGGAAGGGCCGGTCCGCGTCTACAACAACGGACAGGTCACCACCTACGAGGTGCGCGGCGGTTTCGCTGACGTGACCCCGGAAGGGCTGACGATCCTGGCCGAACACGCTGTGGAAGCCGCTTAACAGGCACGTGAATTCACCGCCGTAAATCGGCCGCCCTGAGGCCTTGCCTAGGGCGCCTTGTTTAAGTTTGATGCGCGGCCGAAGTCAGGGGAACATTTCATGCGTCTCGTCCTCTCCAGCCTGATCCTCGCCGCCGGCGTGGCCACCGCCGCGCAGGCTCAGGATCCCGCCGCCCAGCCCGCGCCGCCGGC
>JBKOYY010000037.1:0-12062 GCA_046725615.1 Pseudomonadota bacterium | reverse complement strand
GCCCAGCTCCGCGCCATGCTGGACGGCAAGGGCATGTGGGCCAGATGAGCCCCTCACCTCCTCCGTTCACGGGGGAGGGGAACCGCCCGCCGAGGCCGCAGGCCGAAGAGCGGGGGGTGGAGGGGGCGAGCCCCCTGCCGGAGCCTCGCCGCCGCCCCGCGCCGCAGGCGCAATCGTCCACGAACCACACCAACCACACGAACCTCGCCGCGCGGACCTGTCCCGTTCGTGTGGTTCGCGTGGTTCGTGGAAGAACGCCTACCCGCCGACGCCGATGGTCTGATCGGCGAGGTCGTTGAGGTACTCATTGATCAGCAACTGGCTCATGACGCCCCCCGGCGATCTATCCCCTGTGGTCGCCGATGCTTGTAAGCGCAGTTTGCGGGCCACGATCGTTGCCGGCAGGCGTGCAGCCCCCCATGGTCCGTCTGGTCCCCATGGTCCGTGGCCTCCCCCCTTGGCGTCCGCGCGCCGCCACCCCACATTGACTTTCGCACCCACGCCCCGCCCAATGGACCGCATGTTCGCCCGCCCCATCTTCGGCCGGTTCCGCTGCCACGGCGGCACGCTCCAGGCAGGCTCCTAGCCCCGGGCTGATCGCGCGCGCCGCGGCAGGTCCGGGGCGCCACACCGTTCAACTTCACCCTTCCGCCCGCGGCCCGACGGCCGCGCGCCATGCCCATTTCCCCAAAGAGGAGACCGCCATGACCGTCATGGCCCCCCGCGCCCCCGCGCGCCCCCCGATCACCGTCGGCGAGACCGACGCCGAGCGCCTGACCGCCCTCGCCCTGCAGGCCGAGGAGCGCCTGCCCGAGGTCGCCGCCCTGCTGCTCGACGAGCTGGAGCGCGCCCGCGTGAAGCCCGACGCGAAGATGCCGGCCGACGTGGTCGGCGTCGGCTCCACCGTCGAATTCGTGGACGAGGCCCACGGCGCGCCGCGCACCGTCCGGCTCGTCTGGCCGGGCGAGGCCGACATCGCCGCCGGCAAGGTCTCGGTGATGACCCACGTCGGCGCCGGCCTCTTGGGCCTCACCGCCGGCCAGTCGATCCTCTGGCCCGACCGCGACGGCCGCAAGCGGCCGCTGCGGATCCTCAGCGTGGGTCGGGCGGAGGCCTGAGGCCGCAGGTCCCTCCCCCAACGTCCCCCTATCCAAGGCGGGCGCCCCCGCCTAACGTCGGCGTCAACCACAACGACAGCGTCCGTGGCCCCGCGCGTTAGGCGAGGCGGCGAGGCGTGCGGGGAGAGAGATGTTGAGCGACACCAGCCGGACTCCGCGCGCGGGCGCGCCTGCCTTCTCGCCCGCCTACCGCAACGCGGTGCTCTGGCTGCTGGTGCTGGCCTACACGTTCAACTTCATCGACCGGACGATCATCTCGACGATCGGCCAGGCCATCAAGACCGACCTCGGCCTCACCGACCAGCAGCTCGGCTGGCTGACCGGCCTGTCGTTCGCCCTGCTCTACACCACCCTGGGCATCCCGATCGCGCGGCTGGCCGAGCGGACCAGCCGGGTCAACATCATGGCCATCGCCATCGTCGTCTGGTCGGCGTTCACCGCCCTCTGCGGCACGGCGACCAGCTACGTCCAGCTGCTGCTCTACCGGGTGGGCGTGGGCGTCGGCGAGGCGGGCCTGTCGCCCCCGGCGCACAGCCTGATCAGCGACTACTTCGAGCCCAAGAAGCGCGCCTCGGCCCTGTCGATCTATTCGTTCGGCATCCCCCTGGGCTCGATGTTCGGGGCCATCGCCGGCGGCTGGATCGCCGAGAACGTCTCGTGGCAGGCGGCCTTCATGCTGGTCGGCGTGCCGGGCATCCTGGTGGCCCTGGCCATCAAGGTCTTCGTCAAGGAGCCGCCGCGCGGCTGGGCCGACGCCCAGGCCGCCCAGGACTCCCCCGCCCTCACCCAGGAACGCCCCGGCGACCTCGGCCGCGAGGCCTCGGAGGCCGGCGGCCCCAACGACGCCCCGGCCGCGGGCGCGCCCTCGGTCCTGTCGGTGGCCCGGCGGCTGTTCGGCTCGTGGGGGATGTTCCACCTGATGGCCGGCATCACCATGGCCAGCTTCGCCGGCTACGGCACGGGCAACTACGCCCCCGCCTACTTCATCCGCGAGTTCGGCCTGGGCCTCGGCGCGGTGGGCCTGATCATCGGCCTCGCCGGCGGCGTGTCGAACGGCGCCGGCACCCTGCTGGGCGGCTTCCTCACCGACTGGGCCGGCAAGCGCAGCGTGCGCTGGTACGCCCTGGTGCCGGCCATCGGCCTGATCCTGGCCGCGCCGCTCTACATCCTCGCCTACACGCGCGACTCCTGGCCGATGGCGGTGGCGATCCTGCTGATCCCCGGGGTGCTGCACTACACCTACCTCGGCCCGACGTTCGGCGTGGTCCAGAACGTGATGGACACCCGGATGCGCGCCACCGCCGCGGCGGTGCTGCTGTTCGTGGTCAACCTGATCGCCCTGGGCTTCGGCCCGCCCTTCACCGGCTGGTGCATCGACCAGTTCGCCCGCGCGGCCTTCACCGCCAAGGGCATGGCCGGCGACTTCCTGGTGGTCTGCAAGGGCGGGGTCGCCCCGGCCGGGTCCTCGCCAGAGCTGGTCGCCGCCTGTCCGGCCGCCATGGCCGAGGGCACCCGTTCGGGCATCGTCTCGAACCTGCTGATCTATGCCTGGGCCGGCGTCCACTACCTGCTGGCCGCGATCACCCTACCGAAGGACATCGCCAAGGCGCAGGCCCGCTCGGACGCCTGAGAAACAGGCGCCCACAGGCCCCGCAACGCAAACTCCACCATTCTCGGCCGCGGCCGGGAACAAACCGCCACGCTCCAGGTTGAGGGCTCGCCGGCGCCCCGAAACGGGTCGCGGCGCGGGTTGTAGTCTAGTGGGGTCTCATATGCATCGAAGCACAGTGCTCGCCATCACCGCCGCGGCGGCCCTGGCGGGAACCGGACTATCCGCCGCCCCGGCCACGGCGGCGACCATCCTCTCCCTCGACTCCGCCAGCCTCTGCGGCAAGGCGGGGTGCTTCGCGGAGAAGACCACCTTCCAGACCAGCTTCTCCGGGCCGATGAGCATCTCGGGCCTGGCCATCGACAAGTCGATGCTGGGCAGCCTGGCGAACTATGCGGTGAAGATCCGCTTCATGACCAAGGACGGCACGGTGGTCGGCGACTGGGGCGCCTACACCCTGGCGGTCCTCGGCGGCGACGTTGTGACCATCGGCGGCAAGCCCGTCGACTGGAACGGCGCGGCCGGCGACCTGGTGCTGAACCTCGAGGTCCTGGCGCCCAAGAAGGACGGCGGCTTCGGCGGCGGTGGCGGTGGTGGCGGCGGCGGTTTCGCCTCGGCGCCGGTTCTCGATGAGGTCGAGAGCGTCGTGGCCGGCCGCGGCGGCGCCGCCGGCGGCGTGGTGCTCGGCGGTTCTCCGCAGCCTCCTGGCCATGGCTATCCGCTCCCGGTGAACCTGCCCGACGTCGCGCAGGGGCCGGTGGGCGCAGCGCCGTCGGCCGCGCCCGAGCCGGGCGCCTGGGCGCTGATGCTGGCCGGCTTCCTCGGGGCGGGCTCCGCCCTCCGCGGTCGGCGCCACCTGCGGTATAGTTAATATTCCCCTAGCGGGAGAGTCGCGCTCGCTCCGGTGGGGCGTGTGGTTGCGATTCGCGTCAGAGCTGTGCACCTTGGCCTTACCTCGAACGGTGGGCGGATTATGCGTACAGCTCTGATTGCGATCTCTTCGGCGGCGGCCCTCGTGGCGTTCGCCGCGCCCGCGTCCGCAGCCACCGTCTTCGCCGGCTGGACCGACGGGTGCGGCAAGAGCACCTGCTTCAACGACAAGGGCGTCTACACCAAGACCTGGTCGGCGGCCGGCGCGAACGGCCCGATGACCGTCAGCCAGCTGCTACTGGAGCGCGGCGTCCTCGGCGCCCTCGACAGCAAGACCTTCCGGCTCAGCTTCCGCCTGAACGGTCAGGAGCTGGGGACCTGGGGCTCGTTCACCATGGGCGGCATCGCCGGCGACCAGCTCACCTTCGGCGGTCAGGAATTCACCTGGAACCCCGAGGACGGCGACCTTGAACTGGTGCTCGAACTGATTCCCCCGCCCAAGGAGGGCTTCGGCGGCGGCGGCGGCTTCGTCGGCCTCCGCAACGAGGCGCCGCAGGGCGGCCCCGACGAAACCCCGTCCGAGCAGATCCCCGGCGGCGAGCCTGGCAACGGCGGTCCGCAGGGCCCGGTCGGCGGCGAGCCCGACGGGGGCGTGCGCCCGCCGCCTCCGCCGCTGACGCAGACCGCCGCCGTGCCCGAACCCTCGTCCTGGGCGATGATGATCGGCGGCTTCGGGATGGCCGGCGCGCTCTTCCGCCGTCGGCGAGTTGTGCTTCCCGCGCAACCCTGCCGCTAAAACCGCCCGCGACGGCCGTGTTGCAACCTTGACAACATCCGTCGCAAATCTGTGATCTCCCCCCACGAAGCCCGCCTTGCGTCGGGCTCAGGGGAGAATCGTCCAGATGAAGATCAAACTCGCCCAGGCCGCCTCGTGGGCGGTCCTGCTAGCCGTGGGAGCGGGCGCAACGCCCGCCGCGGCCCAGGCGACCGCCGACGTGTCGGAAGTCGTGATCACCGGTTCGCGCATCCGCACCAGCCCGCTCGACCGCGACGCGCCCGTGGTCGCCATCGACGAGGCGCTGGTGGCCAAGCAGGGCCTGACGTCCACCGTCGACGTGCTCCAGCGGATCCCGTCCGCCGGCGGCGGCCTCAACGCCAAGTTCAACAACTCGGGCAACTTCGGCAATCCGCCTGACGGCGGCGGCGTCGGCGCCGGCTCGGCCGAGATCGACCTGCGCTACCTCTCCAGCCGCCGCGTGCTGGTGCTGGTCGACGGCCTGCGCTGGGTGCCCGGCGCGGCCGCCTCGGGCGTGCCCGGCTCGGTCGACCTCAACACCATCCCCACGGCCATGATCAGCCGCATGGAAGTGCTGCAGGAAGGCGCCTCGCCGATCTACGGCTCGGACGCCATCGCCGGCGTGGTCAACATCATCACCCGCGACCGCGAGGAAGGCTTCAGCGCCACCGCCCAGATCGGGACCACCGATCACGACGACGGCTTCGCGCAGGACTACAACGTCACCTGGGGCGTCGGCTCCGACGACACCCACATCGTCGTCGGCGGCGGCTACTTCAAGCAGGACCCGATCTTCGCCGCCGACCGCGCGATCAGCCGCTTCCCGTCGCCGTTCGCCACCTCCTGCCTCGACGGCGGCTGCAGCTCGGGCACCCCGCTCGGCCGCTTCATCGTCTCCGATCCGAACACCGGCCGTGACCTCAACCTGACCCTGAAGCAGGCCCTGGCCGTCGGCCAGCGCCCGGTCTACATCCCCGGCGATCCCACCGGCGCGGCGTCCAGCTTCAAGGGCTTCACCACCGCCGACCGGTTCAACTTCCAGCCGTTCAACTACATCTCGACCCCGCTGGAGCGCATCAGCCTCTTCGGCTCGGTCCGCCAGGAGTTCGGCGACAAGGCGCGCCTGCGGGTCCGCGCCAGCTACGTGCAGCGCAAGTCGGCCAACCAGGCCGCGCCGCTGCCGCTGTTCGTCGGCCCCGACGCGGGCAACGGCAACCTGCTCGACACCGTCGCCGTCGACGCCAGCAACCCCTACAACCCCTTCGGCTTCACGCTGCAGTCCGGCACCTACGCCTTCATCGGCCGCCGCCTGGTGGAAGCCGGCCCCCGCCACTACGAGCAGGAGGTCGACACCTGGAACGTCACCGCCATGCTGTCGGGCGAGTTCGGGGTCGGCGATCGTGAGTGGGCCTGGGACGTCAACGCCGTCTACTCCCGCAACCACGCCGAACAGACCTTCACCGGCAACGTCAACGCCCAGCGCGTCCAGCAGGCCCTCGGCCCGGTGGCCCAGTGCACCGGCTCGTGCGTGCCGCTGAACATCTTCGGTGGCGTCGGCACCATCACCCCGGCGATGCTGAACTTCATCGGTTTCACCCAGCAGGACACCAGCCAGCAGGAGCTGACCGATTTCACGGCCAACCTGACCGGCGACATCGTCGATCTGCCGGCCGGTCCGCTGGCCTTCGCCGTCGGCCTGGAGCGGCGCCGGACCGAGGGCTACTTCCAGCCCGACGCCATCGTCGCGGCCGGCCTGTCCGCCGACATTCCGGCCCAGCCGGCGCGCGGCAAGATCACGGTCAAGGAAGCCTACGGCGAACTGCGCATCCCGCTGCTGGCCGACATGCCGCTGTTCCACCGCCTCGAAGCCTCGGTGGCGGCGCGCTTCTTCGACTACTCCACCTCGGGCTCGGACGAGACCTTCAAGGCGGGCCTCGCCTGGCGCCCGACCGAGGACCTGCTGTTCCGCGCCTCGTGGGGCGAGGGCTTCCGGGCCCCGTCCATCGGCGAGCTGTTCGGCACCGCCTCGCGCTTCGACCAGGAGGTCAACGACCCCTGCTCGGGCATGACCGCGGCCACCCCGGCCAACATCCGCGCCAACTGCATCGCCCGCGGCGTGCCGGCCAACAACAGCTACGTCCAGCTCAACCCGCAGATCTCGGTGATCACCAGCGGCAACCGCAACCTCAAGCCCGAGACCAGCGAGAGCTGGCACGTCTCCGGCGTGTGGGAGCCGGCGGCCCTGAAGAACACCAGCTGGTCGCGCAACGTCTCGCTCGAGGTGGCCTACTCCAACATCGAGCTCGACGGCGCCATCCAGGCCCAGAACGGCCAGAGCCTGCTGGACCGCTGCGCCCAGACGGGCGACGCGCTGGCCTGCGGCACCATCACCCGCACCGCGTCGGGCCAGGTCGTGAGCATCTCCAACCCGCTGATCAACATCGGCGGCATCCAGACCCGCTCGGTCGACGTCAGTTTCCAGTGGACCTCGCCCGAGTGGTCGTTCGGCCAGCTCGGCGCCCGCTGGTACACGACGCGCCTGCTGGAGTTCACCGAGTTCGTCCCCACCTCGACCGGCCTCGCCGCCGTCGAGCGTGAAGGCTTCGAGCGCGGCAGCCCCGACCAGGCCTATCCGAAGACCAAGTCGACCCTGATGCTCGACTGGGATAAGGCCGACTTCGGCGCCACCCTGACCGGCCGCTACATCTCCAAGGTCCAGGAGGCCGGCGATCCCAACAAGCTGGAGGCCCGCCTCTACGTGGACGCCCAGTTCCGCTGGCGGCCCAGCTTCGTCGACGAGAACATCGGCCTCGCGATCGGTGTGAACAACCTCTTCGACAAGGACCCGCCGGGCTGCGTCACCTGCGGCCTGAACAACTACGACCCGAACGCCTATGACGCGCCGGGCCGCTTCATGTACCTGCGGCTCAGCTACAAGCACTAAGCCCATGAGGCGGGGCCCGGCGCCCCGCCTTCACCGCCTCTCCCGGGCGCAGCGCGGGCGGGAGGGGCGCCTTGAGTCCCATTGACTTGGGCGGGGTGTCGTCCCAGACACCCCGCCCATGATCCCGCGCTACACCCGCAAAGAAGCCGCCGACGTCTGGGCTCCCCAGACCCGTTTCAAGATCATGTTCGAGATCGAGGCCCACGCCGCCGACGCCATGGCGGACCTGGGCGTGATCCCGAAGGAGGCCGCGCGGGTCATCTGGGAAAAGGGCCGCGACGCCATCTGGGACGCCGACCGCATCGACGAGATCGAGCGCGAGGTGAAGCACGACGTCATCGCCTTCCTCACCCACGTCACCGAGATCGTCGGCCCCGAGGCCCGCTTCCTGCACCAGGGCATGACGTCCTCCGACGTCAACGACACCACCCTCGCCGTCCAGCTCGTCCGGGCCACCGATCTGCTGATCGAGGACGTCGACCTCGTGCTCGCCGCCCTGAAGCGCCGCGCCTACGAGCACCGCCGCACGCCCACCGTCGGCCGCAGCCACGGCATCCACGCCGAGCCCACCACCTTCGGCCTCAAGCTCGCCGGCCACTACGCCGAGTTCCAGCGCGCCAAGGAGCGCCTGGCGATGGCCAAGTTCGAAATCGCCACCTGCGCCATCTCCGGCGCCGTCGGCACCTTCGCCAACGTCGCCCCCGAGGTGGAAGCCTACGTCGCCGACAAGAAGGGCCTCGCGGTCGAGCCGGTCTCGACCCAGGTGATCCCGCGCGACCGCCACGCCGCCTATTTCGCCGCCCTGGCCGTCGTCGCCAGCTCCATCGAGCGCCTCGCCGTCGAGATCCGCCACCTGCAGCGGACCGAGGTGCTGGAGGCCGAGGAGCCGTTCGACGTGGGCCAGAAGGGCTCGTCGGCCATGCCGCACAAGCGCAACCCGATCCTGACCGAGAACCTCACCGGCCTCGCGCGCCTCGTGCGCTCGGCCGTGACGCCGGCGATGGAGAACGTCGCCCTCTGGCACGAGCGCGACATCAGCCACTCGTCGGTCGAGCGCGGCATCTGCCCCGATGCCTGCGTCCACCTCGACTTCGCCCTGCGCCGCCTCGCCGGCGTGGTCGAGCGGCTGGTGGTCTATCCCGAGAACATGGCCAAGAACCTCGACCGCCTCGGCGGCCTGGTCCACTCCCAGCGCGTCCTTCTCGGCCTCACCCAGAAGGGCCTGTCGCGCGAGGCCAGCTATGCGGCGGTCCAGCGCAACGCCATGAAGGTCTGGCGCGGCGAGGGGAACTTCCTCGACTTCCTGAAGGCCGACCCCGAGATCACCCTCTCGGACGCCGAGCTCGAACAGCTCTTCGACCTCGAGTACCACTTCAAGAACGTCGACCGCGTGTTCGCCCGCGTCTTCGGCGACGAGGCGGCGACCATCCGCAACCTGGCGACGGCCGACTCCTGACCCGCCGGGCGCGGGGTTGACCGCCCCCGCCCGCCGGCGCCCTCATGGGCGGAGGAGCCTCCGCCCATGGCCACCCTCGACGACCTGCGCCGCCTCAGCCTCGCCCTGCCGGGCGCGCACGAGGTGACCTACAAGGGCGCGCCCTGGTTCAACGTCGGCAAGAAGACCTTCGCCCTCGTCTGGAACGACCGCGCGGTCCTCAAGCTCGATCGCGCCCACCAGGACCTCCTCTTCGAGATCCGCCCCGACGTCTTCCAGCCCTGCAAGGTCGCCACCGTCCACTGGAGCTACGTCGACCTCGCCGCCCTGGAGGACGGCGAACTCGAAACCCTCGTCCGCGAAGCCTGGACCCAGATCGTCCCGAAGAAGGTCAGCCGGGCAGCAGGCTGAACGCCCCTTTCCCCGGTCATCAAGTCCGTCGCGCGGTGCGCACTCCATCGCCGGCGACCGGACACTCCGAACATCGCGGATGGATGGGGAGCGGACGTTGACGCGCTGCCGGATGGCCAACAGGCTGCGGTGATGTTTGAACCCGATCCAAAGGCCAAGGCGGACCTGAAGCCCGGGACCCTTTACGCGGTCGCCGGAGAGGGCGGGTGGATCTACTACGGTCAGGTGACGCCGGAAAAAGCGGTCGCGTTCTTCCGCCATCGAGGACGGGCGCTGGACGGCCCCCAAGCTGTACTTTCAACGCCCGTCATGTGTGTTGTCCCTGTTGCTTACCCCTCAATCACGCAGGCTCTAAGAACTGGCTTGTGGACGAAGCTCGGGCGGCACGCTCTAGGCGATGGTGTCGCCGAACCAAAGTTGATCGTGCAATGGCCGGCGGGAACATTGACCGTGACGGTGTGGTCTGGCGGCGAAGCGAAGTTCGACACGCGCGTCGATGACCCCGCCATCCAAGATGCAGAGCTGATGGCTGTTTGGGATGCGCAGCACCACATCCCGGGACGCCTCACGGCGGACTTCAGCCCTGAGGAGGCTGAGTGGCATGTCGGCGGTCCGATTTGGCGTGTCCGCCGCGTCAAGGAGGAGATGGCGAAGCGATCTCCGGATCAGCCATGGCACCAACTCCCACCTGACTGGGTTCCGACTAGCGTCCGCTGAGGGTCGAACGGGGCCTTTGCCTCACACGCCGAAAGCAGACCCTGCGACAAACCCGTTCGCGCCTTCACCTCCCCCGCGAAGCGGCGGGAGGGGGACCGCGGGCCGAGGTCGGCGAAGCCGGCCGTAGAGCGCGGGGTGGAGGGGGCGAGCCCCACGCACCGCGCCGGCCCCCGCCGTCCAATCCGCCGTGCTCCCGGCCCGCCCCCTCCACCAGCCGCTCTTCCCCCGGCTCGAGGCCGGGGTCGGCGGCCGGTCCCCCTCCCGCCGCTTCGCGGGGGAGGTGAAAAACAACGGCGAAGCCGCCCGCCTACGTCCGCTTCTGACGCAGAGCCATGTTTTCCTCCCGCCCATGGCCACGCCCGCCGTCCCGTCCGCCCCCGATCCCGACGAGCTCATGCTCGCGCGGCTGGCCGAGATGGACATGGCCGCCGCGGTCGAGGCCCACGCGCGGATGATGGCCGCCGAGACGCCCGATGAGTTCAACGACCTCGGCCGCACCTACCAGCGGATGGCCCGATCGGCCCGCCAGTCCATCGCCCTCAAGGCCCGGCTGAAGCGCGAGCGCGAACAGCCCGCCCGGCCCGAGCGGCCGCCGCTCAGCGCCGACCACCTGCCGGCCCGCGTCCGCAACCACATCGACCGCGCCAGCGCCCTGGCCCTGCGCTTTACCGAGCGCGACGCCCCAGAAGGGACCGGGACGGGGATCGGGATCGACGAGATCGACCTCGTCGACGCCCTGATCGCCATCGCCGTCGACGACGGGGAGGCGGCGTTTCTGGGTCGCCCGACCGAGTCCCTCGCCGCCGAGGCCCTGCGCCTCGTCGGCCGCCCGCGTCGGACCGACGGTCCGCCGCCCTCCGACCCGAAGCCCACGCTCTACTGGCGCGGCCCCCAGCCGCCGCCCCGGCGACACCCGCGCAACAGCTCGGGTTGATCCGCCGCGCCCCGCGCGCCGAGCCCCGCGCCCCTTGACGCCCCCCGGGGAAAGCCCCTCACCTCTCGCCCCAACGGGAGGACGTCATCCATGGACATGCAAGGCATACTGGCGCGCCAGAA
The DNA here is from genome assembly GCA_046725615.1 of Pseudomonadota bacterium. Lineage (GTDB taxonomy): Bacteria > Pseudomonadota > Alphaproteobacteria > Caulobacterales > Caulobacteraceae > Phenylobacterium. The sequence goes on along the minus strand of JBKOYY010000037.1, from coordinate 1,106 downwards.
GGCGGCCCACATTCGCGATGGCGCCCCCAGCGCCGAGCAGCGGATCGACCGCATCGACCGCTGCATCAAGCTGCTGATCGACAACCGCACGGCCATCGAGGACGCGCTGAACACCGACTTCGGCTCCCGCTCGCGCGAGACCACCGGCGTCACCGACGTGGCCGGCTCCATCGGCCCGCTGAAGCACGCCAAGGCGCACCTGCGGAAGTGGATGCGCACCGAGAAGCGCAAGACCACCCCGGCCATCCTCGGCCTCTTCGGCGCCAAGGCCGAGGTGCGTTACCAGCCCAAGGGCGTGGTGGGCGTGATCAGCCCCTGGAACTTCCCGGTGAACCTGACCTTCGCCCCCCTGGCCGGCATCCTGGCCGCGGGCAACCGGGCGATGATCAAGCCGTCGGAGTTCACCCCGGCCACCTCCGAGCTGATGAAGACCATGTTCGCGAGCGCCTTCTCCGAGGAGGAGATCGCCGTGGTCACCGGCGGCCCGGAGATCGGCCAGGCCTTCGCGGCCCTGCCCTTCGACCACATGATCTTCACCGGCGCGACCAGCATCGCCCGCCACGTCATGCGCGCGGCGGCCGAGAACCTGGTGCCGCTGACCCTGGAGCTGGGCGGCAAGAGCCCGGTGATTCTGGGCAAGTCGGCCGACGTGGGCGTGGCCGCGGCGCGGGTGATGGCCGGCAAGACGCTGAACGCCGGCCAGATCTGCCTGGCCCCCGACTATGTCCTGGCCCCGCACGACCGGATGGACAGCTTTGTCGAGGCCGCGCGCGCCTCGGTGGCCAAGATGTATCCGACCATCAAGGACAACCCGGACTACACCTCGATCGTCGCCCAGCGGCACTACGACCGCATCACCGGCTACATCGAGGACGCCCGCGCCAAGGGGGCGACCGTGGTCGAGCTGGCGCCGGCCGGCGAGGACTTCCGCCAGCAGGAGCACCGCAAGATCCCGCCGACCCTGATTCTCGAGCCCACCGACGAGATGAAGGTGATGCAGGAGGAGATCTTCGGCCCCGTCCTGCCGGTGAAGAGCTACCGCAGCGTCGACGAGGCCATCGCTTTCGTGAACGGCCGCGACCGGCCGCTGGGCCTCTACTACTTCG
>JBKOYY010000192.1:0-5977 GCA_046725615.1 Pseudomonadota bacterium | reverse complement strand
CTGGAGCTGGCGCGCAGCGGCGTCACCGTCAACGCCATCTGCCCCGGCTATGTGAAGACGCCGCTGGTCGAGGCCCAGATCGGCGACCAGGCCAAGGCCCGCGGCATCCCCGTGGAGCGGGTCGTGGAGGACGTCATTCTGGCGGCCCAGCCGAACAAGGCGTTCGTGGAGTATGAGCACCTCGCGGGCCTGCTGTTCTACCTCGTCTCGGACCTGGGCTCGGCGACCACCGGGACCGCGCTGCCGGTGGACGGCGGCTGGACGGCCGCCTGACGCAGGCCGCTATCGCGCCGGAAGCCGCGTTCGACCTTGAACCGCCAGGCCCGCTCGGCGCCCGGCAGGCTTTGGTCGTCCCAAAGCACCTCGGCTGAGCCCTGGAGCTGGGTGAGGGCGCCCGTCGCGAAGTCCACGAACAGCAGCGCGGCGCGCGGCTCCAGCAGCAGGTTGCCCAAGGTGTTGAAGTAGCGGTTGCCGCGATAGTCGGGGATCGTCAGGACGTCGCCGTCCACCTTTACGAAGCCGGCGGCTCCGCCCCGGTGCGAGACGTCCACGCCGCCGTTCGCCACCCCTGCGCCGCTGGACGTGGCGACGAAGAAGGTGTCGGCCGCCAAGACCTGGGCCCGCGACGCCTCGTCCAGGCCGTCGAACGTCGCCACCGTCGCCGGCGCCGCCGGGTCCAGCTCCACGAGCCGGGGATGGATGTACTGCGGGCAGTTCCCGAAGCTCTGCTCGATGGCGACGATCAGGCCCGGGGCTCCGGCGAAAGTCACCCGCCCGTTGGCGCGGTTGCGGCGGCGGGTGTGCAACTCGATCCCCAGCAGGCCGATAGGCGCGTCTTTCGTCAGTCTCTCCCCGGCGGGATCGGCGCTGCGCGCGGCGAGGGCCAGGGTGGTCGGATCGGGGCTCGCCACGAACCCTGCGCCGCCCGCGAGCACGGTGGCCGTTGGCGCGCCATCCGTGTCCAGGGTGGCGGCGACCATGAACGGGAGCTGGGCGAAGAACAGCCGGTGCTGGTCGGGCATGAAGGCGCGGATGCCGGCGCCGCCGGGGATCTGCTCGATCCCCGCCCGAACCTGGGCCTGACGCTCTCCGACGTGCCAGGGGTGCGTGTCCATGGTCAGGCCGCCACGGCGCTTGGCATCGGCTTGACGCCCGGCTGAGCCTCGACCCGCGCCAGCCAAGCGCGGACGGCGGGGTAGGCGGCCAGGTCCACGCCACCTTCCGGCGCGCAGGCGATGTAGGGATAGCAGGCGATGTCGGCGAGGGTGATCCGGTCGGCCGCGAGCCAGTCCGCTTGCGCCAGCCGCCCCTCCATGACGCCCAGCAGGTTGCGGGCGATGGCCTGGGCGGCCTCCAGGTCGCCCGGCCGGCCCATCAGCTTGATGACGCGTGCGGTCGCCGGGCCGTAGCGGATCTCTCCGGCCGAGATCGAGAGCCAGCGTTGGACCGCCGCCGCGCCTGCCGGGTCCTCGGGCAGCCAGCCGCCCTGCGGATCGTAGCGCCGGGCCAGGTAGACGAGGATGGCGTTGGAGTCGGCCAGCGCCAGATCGCCGTCCTCCAGCACCGGGATCTGGCGCAGGGGGTTCAGGCGGGCGAAGGCCTCGGTGGCCCACGTCTCGCGGGGTGCGTTCACATAGTCGAACTCCAGGCCCAGCAGGCGGAGGAACAGCTCCACCTTGTGCGTGTGGCCGGAGAGGGGAACGCCGTGCAGGCGGATCTTGGCGGTCATGTCGGCTCCTTCCGAACGTCTGCCGACAAGCTAGACGTTGCGCAGTTCGGACATAACGGGTTCAGTATTCAAGTCAGAATTGCAGATGTCGCAACAATGGACCGGCTGGACGAACTCTCGACCTTCATCGCGGTGATCGAGACCGGAAGCCTCGCCGCCGCGGCCCGCCGGCTGCGCCGGTCCCCCGCCGCAGTCACCCGGACGCTGGCGGCGCTGGAGGGACGCATCGGGGCGCGCCTGATCGAACGCACGACCCGCCGCCTCGCGGTCACCGCCGCCGGTCGCCGGCTGGCGGACGAGGCCCGTGCCGTGCTGGCCGCCTATGAGACCGCCATGGTGCGCGAGGAGGCCGGACCCCTGCGCGGGGTGCTGCGGATCAGCGCGCCGCTGGTGTTCGGCCGCCGCCACGTGGCGCCGCTGGTGGGCCGCTTCCTCGACGCCCACCCGCAGCTCGCCGCCGAGCTGGTGCTCAACGACCGCAACCTCGACCTCGTGGACGAGGGGCTGGACGTGGCGCTGCGTATCGGGGCGCTCGCCGACTCCAGCCTGGTCCTCCGCAAGGTGGGAGAGGTGCGGCGGCTCGTGACGGCCGCGCCGGTCTACCTCGCTCGCCGCGGCTCGCCCGCGCGGCCGGCCGACCTAGCGTCGCACGAGATCGTCTATGCCAGCACCCAGCCGGGGCCCGTCGAGTGGCGCTTCGACGGCCGGGCCGGGCGCGAGACGGTGCGGCTCCGGCCCCGCCTGATGGTCAACGCCATCGAGGCCGCGGTCGCCGCCGCCGTGGAGGGGCGGGGGGTCTCTCGGCTGTTCTCCTATCAGGTGGCCGACGAACTGGCCGACGGGCGCCTCGTGCGCCTGCTGGAGGATTGGGAGCCGCCGCCGATTCCGGTCCAGCTCGTCACCGCCAGCGCGCGCCTGATGCCGCCGCGGGTGCGCGCCTTCCTCGACTTCGCGGCCGCTGAGCTCTCGGCCCTGGCGGTCATCCGTCCCGGATGACCTCGCGTCACGGTTTTCATTGATAACCCACGGCGCCATGGTGCCCGCAAAATCGGGAGGACCACCATGACCCTGCACACTCCGCTCTGCGATCTCCTGGGCGTGAAGCACCCCATCATGCTGGCCGGCATGGGGGGCGTGTCCTACGCCGAGCTGGCGGCGGCGGTCTCCAACGCGGGCGGCTACGGCGTGCTGGGCATGGCCGGGCGCGGCCCGGATTTCATCCGCGAGCAGATGCGCCAGGTGCGCAAGCTCACCGACAAGCCGTTCGGCGTCGACCTGCTGGCCGCCAGCCCCGAGAGCCTGATCGAGTCGGTGGACGTGATCATCAGCGAAGGCGCCTCCAGCTTCGTCGCCGGCCTCGGCGTGCCGATGCCGATCCTCGAGAAGCTGAAGAAGGCCGGCCTGAAGGTCATGGTCGTCTGCGGGGCCGTGAAGCACGCCGTGAAGGCCGAGCAGGCGGGCTGCGATGCGGTGATCTGCCAAGGCGGCGAGGGCGGCGGCCACACGGGCCTGGTCGGCACCATGCCGCTGGTCGCCCAGGCGGTCGAGGCGGTGAAGGTGCCCGTGGTCGCGGCCGGCGGCCTCTATGACGGCCGGGGCCTGGCGGCGGCGCTCAGCCTGGGCGCCGTGGGGGTTTGGATGGGCACCCGCTTCATCGCCAGCGCCGAGGCCCACGCAGGCCAGATGTACCGGGACACCATCGTCGAGGCGACCGATGAGGATACCGTCCGCACCCGCTGCTACTCGGGCAAGCCGATGCGGGTGAAGAAGAACCCCTACGTCGAGGACTGGGAGAGCCGTCCGCAGGACATCAAGCCCTTCCCGTTCCAGGCCATGCACTCCAGCCAGGCGGGCGTGATGGGGGGCATCGGCGGCCAGATCGAGGGCCTCGACGCCGACAAGTCGTGCTTCGCCATGGGCCAGTCGGCCGGCGGCGTCCACGACGTGCTCCCGGCGGCCGAGATCGTGGCGCGGATCATGTCCGAGGCCGAGGCGGCCATCGACCGCGTCTCCGCGATCCGCAAGGGCTCCGCCGTCCCCGCCTGAGGCCGGCGGTTCAGCTGCGTTCGGCCGGGGTCAGTGAAAGGTCCACCATGATCTCGGCCGAGATCGCCTCCAGCGCCGACTGCACGCCCGCGGCCGACAGGCCGGGCGGCAGGCGCAGGTCCGCGTCCATGTTGAACAGCGGCGCGCCCGAATGCGGCTCGGCGGTGATCCGGGTGTCGAAGGCCTCGATGTTGACGTCCAAGCCGCTCAGCACCGCGGTCACTTGGCGCACGATCCCGGGGCGATCCTGCCCCACCAGGCTGAGGTGGAGCGCCTCGCCGCCGCCGCCGTCGCTCTCGACCGCGACCGCGATGCGAACCTCGAGCCCCTTGGCGTCGACCGCCCGCACGGCGTCGCGGAGGACCTCGACCCGACCGTCCTCCAGCGCCACGAGCACCGATCCGACATAGAGGCCGCCGAGGCGGCTCAGATGGCTCTCCAGCCAGTTGCCGCCGGCCGAGAGTACGGCGGCCGCCAGGGCCTCCGTCAGGCCGGGCCGGTCGCTGCCGATGACGCTCAGGACTACCGAAGGCATGGGGAACTCTCTCGTGGGGTCGCCGCGACGGTAGCAGAGCCGGCGCGTCGGGTGCGAGACTTCAGGCGGCGTTGGCCAGGTAGGCGACGGGGTCGCGCACGAAATCGCGGGCCTCGGCGAGGCAACCCTGCCAGGCCGCGACGTGGGTCATGGCGCTGTCGCGGGTGTCGGACTTCACCAGCATGGCGGCGTAGATCGCGTGCGGCTTGCCGGCCTTGTCCTGGTAGATGCGGCAGAAGACCGAGGTCTGGTTGAAGCCGTTGATCTGGGGAAGGGTGGGCGCGCCGCCGTCGACCAGGCTGTCGAACAGCGCCGCCTGACACCCCTGGCCCTGGGCGTTGCAGCCGGCGAACTGCAGCGAGAAGGTCGCGGCCGCCGAAGTGACGGTGACGAACACCGAGTCTTCCTCCCGTCGGCCGGTCTGCGTCTTGGCGCCAAGCCCTGCGATCAGGCCGGTGAGGCTCTGCGGATTTTGCGCGTCGTAGGCGGCGGCGACGGGCCGGGCGGCGGGCGCCTTTGGCGCGGGAGCCTTGGCGGGCGCGGCGGCGACGCAGGCGAGGGCGGCGGGGATCAGGAGCAGGCGGCGCATGTCGGTTGGCTAACAGACCCTCGATCGGGGCGCGAGCGTGGCGAACGCGTCGCGGTCCGGTTTCCGTGGCGGGAGCTGGAAACCCTGGCTAGACTTCTGCGCGTGGAGCCGGGGAGGGACACGTCATGGGTATGACCGTCGCGGTCGTATTTCTGGTGCTGGCGCTGGTGGTGGCCTTCGGGGCCATCAAGATCGTGCCTCAGGGGCGCGAGTTCACCGTCGAGCGGTTCGGCCGCTACACGCGCACGCTGAAGCCGGGCATCAGCTTCCTGACGCCCTTCGTCGAGGGCGTGGGCCGGCGGGTCAACATGATGGAGCAGGTGCTGGACGTCCCCCGCCAGGAGGTCATCACCAAGGACAACGCGGTGGTCCAGGTGGACGGCATCGTCTTCATCCAGGTGATGGACGCCGCCGCGGCCGCCTACCGCGTCGACAACCTGAACTACGCCATCCAGCAGCTCGCCATGACCAACCTGCGCACGGTGGTCGGCTCCATGGAGCTGGACGAGGTGCTGAGCCAGCGCGACCAGATCAACACCCGGCTGCTCGATGTGATCGACGCGGCGACCACGCCCTGGGGCGTGAAGGTCGCCCGGATCGAGATCAAGGACCTGACTCCGCCGCCGGACATCACCAACGCCATGGCCCGCCAGATGAAGGCCGAGCGCGAGCGGCGCGCGGTGATCACCGAGGCCGACGGCGAGAAGTCGGCCGCCATCGCCCGCGCCGAGGGCCAGAAGCAGTCCGCGATCCTGGAGGCCGAAGGCCGCAAGGAAGCCGCCTTCCGCGACGCCGAGGCGCGGGAGCGCTCGGCCCAGGCCGAGGCCAAGGCCACGGAGCTGGTCTCCGACGCCATCGCCGCCGGCGACGTCAACGCCATCAACTACTTCGTGGCGCAGAAGTACGTGGAAGCGTTCGGCAAGCTGGCCGAGAGCCCGCAGCAGAAGACGGTGATCGTCCCGGCGGAGATGGGCGCCCTGGTGGGGACCGTCGGCGGGATCGGCGAGCTGGTGAAGGCCATCGGCGCCGACGGTCCGGCCGCGCCGCGACCTCAGCCCCGGGGCCGGGGTTCGGTCCC
>JBKOYY010000135.1:0-9757 GCA_046725615.1 Pseudomonadota bacterium | reverse complement strand
GCCTCGGCCGCCGGAGCGGCGGCGGGCGCCGCGGCCTCCTGGGCGACGGCCGACGACGCCAGCGGCGCCCCGGCCATGGCGGCGGCGAGCATCAAGCCCGCCCACCGCTTCTTTCCAAAGACGTTCATAAGCATATCCCCTTGTCCCCTTAGAGCGCCGCCGCGCCGGTCTCGCCCGTCCGGATGCGCACGGCCTCCGAGACGTCGAGCACGAAGATCTTCCCGTCGCCGATCTTGCCGGTCGCAGCCGCGGCCTTGATGGCCTCCACCGCCTTGCCCGCCGCCGCGTCGTCGACGACGGCTTCGAGCTTCACCTTGGGCAGGAAGTTGATCTGGTATTCCGCACCCCGGTAGATCTCGGTCTGGCCCTTCTGCCGGCCGTAGCCCTTGACCTCCGAGACCGTCAGCCCCTCCACGCCGGCCGACACGAGCGCTTCGCGCACGTCGTCCAGCTTGAACGGTTTGACGATCGCCATGATGAGTTTCATCCGCTCGCTCCCGCGTCCGGCCCTGTGGGCGGGCCCAACCCCTCTCGTTCGTCCGATGACCGCCGCAGACGTTTGTCCCCGGGCGGCGATCTGAGCCGACGCTATGTCGCGGGAGGTCGGGTCGCGGACCGCTGCTGCGACCGTCCGGTGAAGAAGGGTACAGGCGCCTGAAATTTAGGCGGCGCGATATCCGGGCGCCGCGGAATTGGGCTGATATGGCCGGCGGGCGGCGTTTGGACACGCTTGACGCGCTCGCCGGTGGTCGTAAATCCGGCGCCTTCGAGGCCTATAGCTCCCACGACGCCGCGGTGTAGCGGCTGATCGCCATTCCAAGGATCCCTGATGTCGCCGACCCGCATGCTTCTCGCCGCCGCCGCCGCCGCCGTCGCCGCCCTGGCCTCGGCCCCGTTCGCCGCCCAGGCGCAGGATGCCGCTCCTGCCGCCGCGAAGACCGTCACGGTGCAGGGCGACATGATCGATACGCTGAAGCTCAACGGGGGCTTCACCACCTTCATCGCCGGCCTGGACTCCACCAACCTGTCCGGCCTCGTGAAGGGACAGAAGGCGCTGACCGTCTTCGCGCCGACCGACGCGGCGTTCGCCGCCATGCCCGCGGACGAACTGGCGAAGCTGAAGTCCGACAAGGCGGCGATGCAGAAGTTTCTGCTCCACCACCTGATCAACGCCCCGGTGGACTCTTCCAAGATCAAGGGCGCGCGCGGCGAATGGCCGACCGTGGCCGGCGACAAGGTGATGCTCGACGGCAGCGAGGATGCGCTCAAGGCTGACGGCGCGACGATCGCCCAGGCGGATATCAAGACCGTCAACGGCGTCCTGCACGTGGTGGACAAGCCGCTGGTCGCCGGCCAGGCCGCCCCGGCCGCGCCGCCTGCGGATGCGGCCGCCGCCACCAGCAACTGAAACGGGCGGGGCGGGGGAACCATCCCCCGCCTGAGCCGTAATGCGTCGGCACATCGAGATCGGGCGTGAAATCGCGCGATCAACCGGAGTTCTGACGATGAAACTCATCCCTCTCATGACCGCGACGGCCGCCGTCGCCCTGCTGGGCAGCGCGGCCGCTGCGCAGACCAAGAATGATTTCCCCAAGGGACCGACCCCCGGGTCTGTAACTGGCGACTGGAACGGCGCCCATGCGCCGACCGACGACAAGCAGTACCAGGAGAAGGTGGTCGTGCCGCTGGGCCCGGCGCCCGCGGCCGAGGCCGCTGCGCCGGCCGACAGCGCCGCGGTGACCCCGCCGGCCGCCGCCACCACCGACACGAGCGTGGCGGCCGACGCCAGCGCTTCCGCTCCTGCGGCGACCTACACGACCACCATGGTCACCAATGGCCCGGTGCCCGACACGGCTGAGAACCGCGCCAAGTACGGCGCACCCCTCTCTCGCGCCGGCAAGCGGACTGCCGCTCGCGGCAACTGATGTGCTGAAAATTCGCGCTCTTTGAGCGTTGAAGCGGAGGTCGGCGGGCCCTATGGTCCGCCGACTTTTTTTGCGCCTGCGAACAAGCCCATCCCGATGTCCGATAGACCGCTCTCGTTTCAGGGCCTGATCCTGAAGCTCCATGACTATTGGAGCCGTCAGGGCTGCGCCATCCTGCAGCCCTACGACGTCGAGATCGGCGCGGGCACGCTGTCGCCGATGACCGTGCTCCGGACACTGGGGCCGAAACCCTGGAAGGTGGCCTACGTCCAGCCGTCGCGCCGTCCGGCCGACGGGCGCTACGGCGAGAACCCGAACCGGCTGCACCAACACCACCAGTACCAGGTGATCTTGAAGCCGAACCCGGAGAACCTCCAGGAGCTGTACCTCGGCTGCCTCGAGGCCATCGGCATCGATCCCGGCCTGCACGACATCCGCTTCGTCGAGGACGACTGGGAGAACCCCACCGTGGGGGCCTGGGGTCTCGGCTGGGAGGTCTGGTGCGACGGGATGGAGATCACCCAGTACACCTACTTCCAGCAGGTGGGCGGCCTGGACGTGTTCCCGGTGGCGGGCGAGCTGACGATCGGCCTCGAGCGCCTGTCGCTGTATCTGCAGGACAAGGAGAACGTCTACGACCTGCGGTTCAACGACGAATTCACCTACGGCGACATCTACCTGGCCAACGAGCAGCAGTTCTCCGCCTTCGAGCTGGAGACCGCCGACGTCGAGACCTGCAAGCGCCAGTTCGAGGACATGGAGCGCGAAGTGCCGCGGATCCTCGCGGCCCGCGGGCGTCAGGGCCAGCCGCTCGCGCTGCCGGCCTACGACCACGTCTTGAAGGCCAGCCACCTCTTCAACATCATGGACGCCCGCGGCGCGATCGCCGTGGCCGAGCGCCAGAGCTACATCGGCCGCATCCGCGACCTCTGTAAGATGTGCGCCGAGGCCTGGGTGGCGAGCCAGGGCGGGAATGCGTGATGATCCGGTGGATTGCCGACCTGTTCAAAGATCGGTCCCAGCCCGATGAGATAGCAGTGGTGGAGGCTGCCGACCAGGTCCTGAACGCCGCCATCGACCAGGCGAAGGCGACGCTGGACGTCTTCTGGACGAAGTTCGACGCTGGCGAGGCCGATCGGTTCCAGCTGAAGGCGGGCCTTACGACTCCCAATGGCGCGATCGAGCACGTCTGGCTGACGGTCTCGGGCCGCCAGGACGGCCGGATTGTCGGCCGACTGGGCAACCAGCCCGTCGATCTTGTGGACCTGAATATCGGCGACGAGGTTCAAGTTGACCTCAATCGGGTTTCAGATTGGGCCTATTTCAAAGAGGGGCGCCTGTACGGGGCGTTCACGCAGCGCGCCATGCTTGATCGGGCCGACCCCCGCACACGACGGCAGATCGAAGCCGTTCTTTCACCGAACCCGCTCGAAACCGACGCCTGATGCCCCAGCTTCTGCTTGAACTGCTCTCCGAAGAGATTCCCGCGCGTATGCAGGCGAACGCCGCGCGCGATCTGGAGCGCATGGCGCGTGAACGCCTCGCGGCCGAGGGCCTCCTCCCGGAGGCGCTGAAGACGTTTGGGGGCGCGCGGCGCTTGACCCTCGTGGCCGAGGGGCTGCCGGAGCGCCAGAAGGACCGCCACGAGGAGCTCAAGGGGCCCAAGACCAGCGCGCCGGATCAGGCCCTGGATGGCTTCCTGCGAAAGACGGGCCTGTCGAAGGACCAGCTCGTCGAGAAGGACGGCGTCTGGTTCGCCACGGTCCATAAGCACGGCCGGCCCACGGCCGAGATCGTCGCCGAGATGGTGCAGGGGATCGTCCGCGACTTCCCGTGGCCGAAGTCCATGGTCTCCGGCGTCTCGAAGCTGCGCTGGGTGCGGCCGCTGCGCCGCATCGTCTGCCTGTTCGACGGCGAGGTCGTGCCGTTCGACATCGAGGGCATCCCGAGCGGCGCCACCACCCAGGGCCACCGGTTCATGGGCCCGGGTCAGCCGTTCCAGGTGAAGGACTTCGACGACTACGCGGCCAAGCTCCAGGCGCACTACGTGGTCCTCGATCCGGAGGAGCGCAAGGCGAAGATCCTGGAGGAGGCGCGCACGCTCTGCTTCGCGCGCAACCTCGAGCTGGTCGATGATGCCGGCCTGCTGGACGAGGTGGCGGGGCTGGTGGAATGGCCCGTCCCCGTGCTGGGCGACATGGACCCCGGCTTCCTGGACCTGCCGCCCGAGGTGATCCGCACGTCCATGCGGGTGCACCAGCGTTATTTCGCGGTCCGCAATCCGACCACGGGCAAGCTGGCGCCGCACTTCGTGACGATCGCCAACATAGCGGCCAAGGACGGCGGCAAGGTCATCGCGACCGGCAACGCCAAGGTGCTGTCGGCGCGCCTGTCCGACGCCCGGTTCTTCTGGAACGAGGACCGCAAGGTCCGGCTGGAGGACCGCCTCGAGAAGCTGAAGGGCGTGACCTTCCACGCCAAGCTGGGCTCGATGTACGACCGCGTGCAGCGGATCGTCTCCCTGGCCGAAGCCATTGCGCCATTCGTGCGCGACGACGACGCGACCCGCTCCAAGGCGGCCGAGGCGGCCAGCCTCTGCAAGGCCGACCTGGTCTCGGGCGTGGTCGGCGAGTTCCCCGAACTGCAGGGGATCATGGGCGGTTACTACGCCGAAGCCGAGGGACTCGATCCCGAGGTCGTCGACGCCATCCGTCATCACTACAAGCCCCAGGGGCCGAACGACGACGTGCCGGTGCAGTCGGTCGCCGCGACGGTGGCCCTGGCCGACAAGCTCGACACCCTGGTGAGCTTCTTCGGCATCGGCGAGAAGCCGACCGGTTCGCGCGACCCGTTCGCGCTGCGCCGGGCGGCGCTGGGCGTCATCCGGATCGTCCTGTCGACCCGGACTCGACTGCCGCTGAAGCAGTTCGGCTCGGATGACCTGCTCGCCTTTTTCGGCGATCGCCTGAAGGTTCAGCTCCGCGAGGAGGGCCAGCGGCACGATCTGGTGGACGCCGTCTTCGCCCTCGGGGATGACGACCTGGTGCGGATCGTGGCGCGGGTGCAGGCGCTGGGCGCGTTCCTGGCCACCGACGACGGCGCCAATCTGCTGGCCGGCTACAAGCGGGCCGTGAACATCCTGCGGGCCGAAGAGAAGAAGGGCCCGCTGCCGACCGGCGTCGCCGCCGTGCTGGCCGGGCAGCCGGCCGAGGAAGCGGCGCTGATCGCCGCCCGCGACACGGCCGAGGCTGCGCTGTCCGCCGCCCTCGCCAAGGAAGACTTCGTCGCGGCAATGCAGGCGCTGGCGGCGTTGCGTGCGCCGGTCGATGCGTTCTTCGACAAGGTGTTAGTGAATTCGGATGTAGAGGCCGAACGGGAAAACCGCCTGAGACTCTTGATCCAGGTCAGGGATGCGATGGGCCGCGTGGCGGATTTCTCGCAGGTCACGGGCTAGCTAGGGAACGGGATACGACATGGCCGATACGATGGTGAAGACGCGCTGGGTCTATGCCTTCGGCGGCGGCTCGGCCGACGGCGACGCCTCCATGAAGAACCTCCTCGGCGGCAAGGGTGCGAACCTTGCCGAGATGTCTTCTTTGGGCCTGCCGGTGCCTCCGGGCTTCACCATCACGACCGAGGCCTGCGTCCATTACTACGCCAACGAGCGCAGCTATCCCGCCGACCTGAAGGACCAGGTCGCGGCCGGGCTGAAGAAGGTCGAAGAGATCACCGGCAAGACGTTCGGGGATCCGGCCAATCCGCTGCTGGTCTCGGTCCGATCGGGCGCCCGCGCCTCGATGCCGGGGATGATGGACACCGTCCTCAATCTCGGCCTCAACGACCAGACGGTGGAAGGGCTGGCCAAGCTGTCGGGCGACCGCCGCTTCGCCTTCGATTCCTATCGCCGCTTCATCCAGATGTATTCGAACGTGGTCCTCGACCTGGACCACCACATGTTCGAGGAGATTCTGGACGATCATAAGGACCGCCTCGACATCCACGTCGACACCGGTCTCTCGGCCGAGGACTGGGAAGCCGTCGTCGCCGACTACAAGCGCGCCGTCGAGGACGAGCTGGGCCGCGCTTTCCCGCAGGATCCCAACGAACAGCTCTGGGGCGCCGTGGGCGCCGTGTTCGCGAGCTGGATGAACGACCGGGCCAAGTTCTACCGGCGTATGCACGACATCCCCGAAAGCTGGGGCACGGCCGTGAACATCCAGTCGATGGTGTTCGGCAACATGGGCGACAAGTCGGCCACCGGCGTCGCCTTCACCCGCAACCCGTCCACCGGCGACAACCGCCTGTACGGCGAGTTCCTGATCAACGCCCAGGGCGAGGACGTCGTCGCCGGCATCCGCACGCCGCAGCCGCTGACCAAGGTGGCGCGCGAGGAGATGGGCGACGTGAACCCCTCGATGGAAGAGGCGATGCCCGAGGTGTTCGCCCAGTTCAAGGAGGTCGTGGAGAAGCTCGAGAAGCACTACCGCGACATGCAGGACATCGAGTTCACGGTGGAGCAGGGGCGGCTCTACATGCTCCAGACCCGCAACGGAAAGCGCACCGCCAAGGCGGCGCTGAAGGTCGCGGTGGACCTGGCCAGCGAGGGGCTGATCGACAAGGCCGAGGCGGTGATGCGCGTCGAGCCGGCTTCGCTCGACCAGCTCCTGCACCCGACCATCGACCCGGCGAGTCCGCGCGACGTGATCGCCACCGGCCTGCCAGCCAGCCCCGGCGCGGCCACCGGCAAGGTGGTCTTCACAGCCGAGGAAGCCGAGAAGCTGGGCAACGCCGGTGAGGCGGTGATCCTGGTGCGCGAGGAGACCAGTCCCGAGGACATCCGCGGCATGGATGCTGCGCGCGGCATCGTCACCGCCCGCGGCGGCATGACCAGCCACGCGGCCGTGGTGGCCCGCGGGATGGGCCGTCCCTGCGTCTCCGGCGCCGGCGAGATCCACATCGACAACCGCGCGCAGGAGTTCCACGCCCGCGGCCAGACGATCCGCGCCTACGACATCATCACCATCGACGGCTCGACCGGCGAGGTGCTGAAGGGGGCCGTGAAGATGGTGGAGCCCGAGCTGTCGGGCGACTTCGCCAACCTGATGGCCTGGGCCGACGAGGTCCGCCGCCTGAAGGTGCGCGCCAACGCCGAGACGGCGCTCGACGCCCAGACCGCCCGCCAGTTCGGCGCGGAGGGCATCGGCCTCTGCCGCACCGAGCACATGTTCTTCGACCCGGCGCGGATCGCGGCCGTGCGCGAGATGATCCTCGCCGACGACGTGGCCGGCCGGAAGGCGGCGCTCTCCAAGATCCTGCCGATGCAGCGGCAGGACTTCGTCGAGTTGTTCAAGATCATGGAAGGCCTGCCGGTCACCATCCGCCTGCTCGACCCGCCGCTGCACGAGTTCCTGCCGCACACCGAAGAGGACGTGCAGGCCGTCGCCGAGGCGACCGGCCTCGACGCCGCCAAGCTGCTGCGCCGGGCGCAGGAGCTGCACGAGGTGAACCCGATGCTGGGGCACCGCGGCTGCCGCCTGGGCGTGTCGTACCCCGAGATCTACGAGATGCAGGTCCGCGCCATCATCGAGGCGGCCTGCGAGATCGTCGCCTCGGGCCGTCCGGCCCCGATCCCGGAGATCATGCACCCGCTGGTGGCCAAGGGTGAGGAGATGCGGTTCCTCCGCACGCTCACCGACCGCACCGCCAAGGAAGTGATCGCCGAGAAGGGCGTCACGATCGAATACATGGTCGGCACCATGGTCGAGCTGCCGCGCGCCGCGATCCGGGCCGGCGACCTGGCCGAGCACGCCGAGTTCTTCTCGTTCGGCACCAACGACCTGACCCAGACCACTTTCGGCATCAGCCGCGACGACTCGGGCCGGTTCCTGAACGCCTACATCGAGAAGGGCATCTTCGAGAAAGACCCCTTCGTCAGCCTCGACCAGGACGGCGTCGGCGATCTGATCAAGATCGCCGCCGAGCGCGGCCGGGCCACGCGGCCGAACGTCAAGCTTGGCATCTGCGGCGAGCACGGGGGCGACCCGGCCTCGATCCAGTTCTGCGAAAGCGTTGGCCTGGATTACGTGAGCTGCTCGCCGTACCGCGTCCCGATCGCCCGCCTGGCGGCGGCCCAGGCCGCCATCGGCGAGCGCGAGAAGGACCGGTAGTCCCTACCAGCTCCAGTCCTTCGCCGAGGCCCGGCAGCCGCCGTCCTTCCAGCCCGTCCAGCCTCGGCCGCGGACGACCTGGCCGGGGCGGGCGGCGGTCGGCTCTCCGTTCGCCAGGGCGAGCTGGCCGTTGACCACCACCTCGCTGACGCCAGTGGAGAACTGGTGCGGCTTCTCGAAGGTGGCGTGGTCCTGGATGGTGGCCGGATCGAACACCGCCACGTCGGCGAAATAGCCCGGCTTCAGCAGGCCGCGGTCGTGCAGCCCGAGGTTCTGCGACGGCAGGGCGGACAGCCTGCGCACCGCCTCTCCCAGAGTCAGCCGCTTCTCGTCCCGCACGTACTTCGCCAGTAGCCGCGCGAAGTTGCCGTAGGCCCGCGGGTGGGTGGACGACAGGGTGAAGGGCGGCTCGGGCGCCTGGCTCTCGGCGTCGGAGCCGAAGCTCATCCAGGGCAGGGCGACCTGCCGCGCGACGTTGGCCTCCAGCATCGAGAAGTAGACCACCTGCACGCGGCTGCCGTCCTCGATGACGAGATCGATGGCGGCGTCCTCGGGACTCACGCCGCGCTCCTTGGCGACCTGGGCCAGCGTCTTGCCGGTCAGCGGCTTCAGCTTCGGGTTCTTGAAGCCGACCAGGAGGGTGCCGTCGGCGCCCGCGCCACGCTGGAGGTTTTCGAAGCTGGGCGTGCCGGAGCGCATCTCGGCGATCACCTTGGCGCGGGTGGCCGGGTCCTTCAGTCGGGCGATCCACTGTTCGACCCCGCCGGCCTGGACCCAGGTGGGCATGGCCGCGTCCAGGCCGGTGGAACTGGCCGGGTAGGTGTACATGTCGGCGGTGATCCGCAGGCCCGAGGCGCGGGCGGCCTCGATGCGGGCGAGGGCGGCGTCCAGCTTGCCCCAGTTCTCCTTGCCCGAAGCCTTGAGGTGGTAGATCTCGGCCGGCGCGCCCGAACGGCGGGAGATCTCGATCAGCTCGTCGATGGCCTCCAGCAGGCGGCTGCCTTCGGAGCGGATGTGGCTGATGTACATGCCGCCGCAACGGCCGGCCTCGCCGACCAGGGCCGCCAACTCGTCGGTCTCGGCGAAGGTTCCAGGGGCATAGATCAGCGACGAGCCGACGCCCAGGGCGCCATCCTCCATGGCCTGGACGACCAGGGCCCGCATCCGGGCGAGCTGCTCGGGCGTGGGATCGACGTCGCCTTCGCCCAGGACGTTCTCGCGCACCGTGGCGGAACCGACGAACGAGGCGACGTTCACCGAGACGCCCTTCTGCTCGAGGAAGCGCAGGTACTCGTCGAGGGTCGTCCAGGTGATGGGGAACCGGATGTCGCCCTGGCGCTGGACCTCCAGGCGCTTCATCTCCGGGGTCATGGGCCCCATGGAGCTGCCTTCGCCCATGACCTGCAGTGTGACGCCCTGGCGCAGCTCCGACTGTCCGCGGCCGTCCTGGATCAGGCTCTCGTTCGACCAGGACAGCATGTTCACGAAGCCGGGGGACACCGCCTTGCCGGCCGCGTCCACCGTCCGGGCCGCAGCGCCGGCCGGGCAGACGCCCACACAGACGATCCGCTCGCCCTTGACCCCGACGTCGCCCTTCATCCCGGGGCCGCCCGAACCGTCGTAGATCTCCCCGCCGCGGATCAGCAGGTCGTAGGACGGCGGCGC